>NZ_DASPMG010000358.1:0-4427 GCF_035627195.1 Azospirillum sp. | reverse complement strand
ACGGCGGCGCTGGTGGTGACGCTGCTGGTGGCGACGCTGGTGGTGTTCGTCGTGCTGGAGGTGCTGCCGGGCGACCCGGCCGCCGTCATGCTCGGCACCGGCGCCAGCGAGGAGACGCTGGCGGCGCTGCGCGCCCAGATGGGCCTGGACCGGCCGGCGCCGGAGCGCTACCTGCGCTGGCTGGGCGGCATGCTGACCGGCGACTTCGGGCGCAGCTACACCTACGACGTGCCGGTGGCCGGGCTGGTGCTGGAACGCGCGCAGGTCAGCCTGCCGCTGGCGCTGCTGGCCATCGCGCTGTCCACCGCCGTTGCCATCCCGGTGGGCGTGTTCGCCGCGGCGCGGCGCGGCCGGCCGGCGGACGCCGCCGTCATGGGCCTGACGCAGGTCGGCGTGGCGGTGCCGAACTTCTGGCTGGGGCTGCTGCTGATCGTCGTGTTCTCGGTGCAGCTGGGCTGGCTGCCGGCGGGCGGCTTCGCGGGGTGGGACGCGGGGGTATGGCCGGCGCTGCGCTCCCTCCTGCTGCCGGCGGTGGCGCTGGCGCTGCCGCAGGCGGCGATCCTGGCGCGCGTCACCCGCTCCACCGTTCTGGAGACCTTGAAGGAGGATTATGTCCGCACCGCGCGGGCCAAGGGGCTGGGGCCGGGCAGGGCGCTGTGGCGGCACGCGGTGCCCAACGCGCTGATCCCGGTGGTCACCATCATGGGCCTGCAGTTCTCCTTCCTGCTGGCCGGCACGATCGTCATCGAGAACGTCTTCGCGCTGCCCGGCATCGGCCGGCTGATCTTCCAGTCCATCGCCCAGCGCGATCTGATCGTGGTGAAGGACGTCGTCGTGCTGCTGGCCGCCACGGTGGTGATCGTCAACTTCCTGGTCGACGTCGCCTACGCCCTGCTCGACCCGCGCCTGCGGCTGGGAGGGGGGTATGGGTAGGCTGCTGCGCTCCCCCGGCCTGATCCTCGGCGCGGCGCTCACGGCGGCGCTGGTCGGCATGGCGCTCCTGTCGCTGGGGTGGACGCCGTACCCGCCGGCCGAGATGAACATCGCCCAGCGTCTGGCCGCCCCCTCGGCGGCGCACCCGCTGGGCACCGACCAGTTCGGGCGCGACGTGCTGTCCATGGTGATGGGGGGCGCGTGGAACTCCATCGTCGTGGCGCTGGTGGCGGTCGCCATCGGGGCCGGCGTCGGCGTGCCGCTGGGGGCGCTGGCGGCGGCGCGGCGCGGGTGGGTGGACGAGGCGGTGATGCGCTTCAACGACTTCGCCTTCGCCTTTCCGGCCTTGCTGTCGGCGGTGATGATCACGGCGCTGGCCGGGCCGGGGGCGGTGAACGCCATCATCGCCATCGGCATCTTCAACATCCCCGTCTTCGCGCGCCTGACGCGCGGCGCCGCGCTGGCGCTGTGGCAGCGGGACTTCGTGCTGGCGGCGCGCGTGGCGGCCAAGGGCGACGCGGCGATCACGGTGGAGCACATCCTGCCCAACCTCGCCGGGCTGCTGATCGTGCAGGCGACGATCCAGTTCGCGCTGGGCATCCTGGCGGAGGCCAGCCTGTCCTACCTGGGCCTGGGCGTGCAGCCGCCGGCCCCGTCCTGGGGCAAGATGCTGAACGAGGCGCAGACCTACATCTACAGCGCGCCGCGCCTCGCCATCTTCCCCGGCCTCGCCATCGCGCTGTCGGTGCTGGGCCTCAACCTGCTGGGCGACGGTCTGCGCGACCTGCTCGACCCGCGCCTACGGCGGGAGCGCTGACGATGCCGCTCCTGGAGGTGCGGGAGTTGAGCGTGTCCATCGGCGGCGTCCGGCTGCTGGACGGCGTGTCCTTCGCCGTCGAGCGCGGCGACAGCCTGGGCGTGGTCGGCGAGTCCGGCTGCGGCAAGTCGCTGACCGCGCTGGCGCTGATGGGCCTGCTGCCGGCCGGCGCCACGGCCATGGGCTCCATCCGCCTGGACGGGCAGGAGTTGCTGGGCGCGCCGGAGCGTCGGTGGCAGGCGGTGCGCGGCCGGCGCGTCGCCATGGTGTTCCAGGAGCCGATGACGGCGCTGAACCCCGTGCGCAGCATCGGCGCGCAGGTGGCGGAGGGGCCGCGCCTGCACCTGGGCCTGTCCCGCGCGGATGCCGAGCGGCGCGCCGTGCAGGCGCTGGACCGCGTCGGATTGCCCACCAACCGCTTCCCGCCGACGCTGTACCCGCACCAGCTGTCGGGCGGGCAGCGGCAGCGGGTGGTGATCGCCACGGCGTTGGCCTGCGACCCCGACCTGCTGATCGCCGACGAGCCGACCACCGCGCTGGACGTCACCATCCAGGCGCAGATTCTCGACCTGCTGGCCGATCTGGCCGGAGAGCGCGGCATGGCGCTCATGATGATCACGCATGACCTGGGCGTGGTGGCGGAGACGACGGACCGCATGCTGGTCATGTACGCCGGCCGCGTGGCGGAGCGCGGGCCGACGGCGGAGGTGTTCCGGCGCATGGCGCACCCCTACACGCGTGGCCTGCTCGCCGCCTCGCCGCACGCGGCGGCCGCGCGCATGGGCGAAGCCCCGCCGGGCCTGCGCTTGCCGACCATCCCGGGGCAGGTGCCGGACCCGGCGCACCGGCCCCATGGCTGTCCCTTCGCCGACCGCTGCGCCTTCGTCACCGATGGCTGCCGCGCCGCCCCGCCGCCGGAGATCGCCGTGGGGCCGGAGCACACGGCCGCCTGCATCCACCCGCGCGGGGAGCCGGCGCCATGACGACGCCCCTGCTGGAGGTGGCCGACCTCGTGCGCGACTACGCGCTGCCGCGTCGCCGCCTGTTCGAACGGCCGGGCAGCATACGGGCGCTGCACGGCGTGTCGTTCGCCGTGATGGCGGGGGAGAGCTTCGGCATCGTCGGCGAGTCCGGCTGCGGCAAGTCCACGCTGGCCCGCGCCGTGCTGGCGCTGGAGCGGCCGACCTCCGGAACCGTGCGCCTGTTGGGCCGCGACCTGACGGCGCTGCGCCCGCGTGAACTCAAGGCCATGCGCCGGCACATGTCCATGGTGTTCCAGGACCCCTACGGCTCGCTCGACCCGCGCCACCGCGTCGCCCGCATCGTGGGCGAGCCGATGGGGTCGCTGATGCCGGAGGTCGGCCGGGCGGAGCGGGCCGAGCGGGTGCGCGAGGCGCTGTCGGAGGTGGGCCTGGGTGCTGCGGCGGCCGACCGCTACCCGCACGAGTTCTCCGGCGGGCAGCGCCAGCGCATCGCCATCGCCCGCGCGCTGATCACCCGCCCTGAACTGGTGGTGGCGGACGAGCCGGTGTCGGCGTTGGACGTGTCGGTGCAGGCGCAGGTGCTGAACCTGATGCTGGACCTGCGCGAACGGCTGGGCCTGTCGTACCTGTTCATCAGCCACGACCTCAGCGTCGTGCGGTGCGTCACCGATCGTGTCGCCGTGATGTATCTCGGCCGCATCGTCGAGACCGGTCCGACGGCGGAGGTCTTCGCCCGCCCGCGGCATCCCTACACGCAAGCCCTGCTGGACGCCGTGCCGCGCCCCGACCCGTCGCGCCGCGGCCACCGCCACGCGCGCGGCGAGCCGGCGGGGGACGGGGCGGGCGGGTGCCCCTATGCGGCCCGCTGTCCCCGCGCGGCGGCCGTGTGCGCCCAGGCGCCGGACTTGGCGGAGAAGGCGCCCGGCCACGCGGTGGCCTGCCACCGGGTGTAGGGGAACCGCGTCCCTACGGCTGCCGCCATGACGCGTGAAGCCGTTTGCGCCATAAGGTTATCTCGATATCCTCCGGCGGCTATTGCAATGGAGGGTTGCTGTGAAAGTCTTGCAATTCATCATTTTTGCTGCCGCCACTCTGATCGGTGCCTGTCAGGCCGCCCAGGCCGGGGAGAAGGTCTTCTACAACATGACGAGCGATCCGCTGAACGTGGAGGTCGTCGTTCGTCCGGGCAACCTGGAGACGCTGGCGTTCCACTATACGGTGGGTCTGGGTCACGAGCTGCCGCCCGACGGCAAGGGCACCATCACCTACCCCGGAGACTACATCGAAGCGATCAAGGTCAGTGGCGTCCGGAACTGCGAGTTGAACAGGGGCGTCGACGCTTACATCGACAAGCTTCTCGACTCCAACCCGTACTTCGCCATTTACATTAAGATCGGCAGCCAGAACAGGGACCGCTGCTCGATCGAGCAAGCAAGCTGAGATCCCGCGAACCGGGTATCCGTCAGGCTCGCCTGGGCGGATCCGATCGGCACGCCGCATCGCCCCTTGCGCCCATGCCTGCGCGCGGCTACCAAGCGCGCAGCGTTCACAACCCTCCCGAAGGAGACAGGCATGTCGATCCAGCGCTTCCACAGCGGCCCGCGCATGAGCCAGATGGTCGTCCACAACGGCACGGTCTACCTCGCCGGCCAGGTCGCCGACGACACCTCCGGCGGCGTCGAGGAGCAGACCCG
>NZ_DASPMG010000357.1:0-13588 GCF_035627195.1 Azospirillum sp. | reverse complement strand
AACGGCTTCTTCGACGGCGATCTCGTCGAAGGGGTTCATCGAGAACTTGACGTTGGCGGTCTCCACTCCCGTGCCGTCCGCCTTCACGCGGATCTTCACGTTGTAGTCGACCACCCGCTTCACAGGGACGAGGATCTTCATGTCCGAGCCTTGCGCTAGACGCACCGGGAGCGGTGCCGAAAACGGGCAGCTTTCGCAGTGCGAGGGACCATAGGATTTGCGGCAATGGCTGTCAACGCCGCCCATACTGCAGCGCACAGTAAGGTCAAGCGCGAAATTTCAGCGAGTTAAGCGTGGCTGTTGGTGATCGGCGGTTCGCGGTCAGCGGTTCGCGCCGGGCACCCACAGCACGTCCGTGCGGCCCTGGTCGTTCAGATGGCGGCTCAGCACGAACAGGTGGTCGGACAGGCGGTTGACGTAACGGATGGCGGCGGCGGTCACCGGCTCGTGTTCGGCCAGCTCGGTGATCAGCCGCTCCGCCCGGCGCACGACGGTGCGGGCGAGGTGCAGCTGGGCCGCGGCCGGGCAGCCGCCCGGCAGGATGAAGGAGTTGAGCGGCGCCAGCCCCTCGTTCATGGAGTCGATCTCGCGCTCCAGCCGGTCCACCTGGGCGTCGACGATGCGCAGCGGCGGGTACTTGGGTTCCGCCTCCTCGGGCGTGCAGAGGTCGGCGCCGAGGTCGAACAGGTCGTTCTGGATGCGCGCCAGCATGGCGTCGGCCTCGGGATCGGCGGCGGGATCGGCGGCCGTGTGCAGGCGGGCCACGCCGATGACGGCGTTCGCCTCGTCCACCGTGCCGTAGGCGGCGACGCGCAGGCTGTGCTTGGGCACCCGCTCGCCGTTGCCGAGCGACGTCTGCCCCTTGTCGCCGCCGCGGGTGTAGATGCGCGTCAATCGGACCATGGGCGTCAGGCCTGCGTGATGAGGGCGAGGATGAACAGCACGAGCGCCACGCCCTGCAAAATGACGCGCATGCGCATCAGCCGGTTGGACCAGCGCCGGTCGGCCTCGCCGCCCTTCGCCATGAAGAACACGCCGATCAGCAGCGATGCCAGCACCGCCAGCATCGCCAGGCCGAGGAGGATCGTGAAGAAGCCGCTCATCGTCCGGATATAGCGTGGCCGTGGCGCGGCGGCCAGTTGGGAATGATGCTACAGCGCCCGCATCGCCGTCTCGACGCGGGCGAGGTGGCGCGCGCGCTTGGGTGCCGTGGCGCGGTCCATGTCGTAGAGCGCCAGGTAACGGAAGCGGGCCTGCGGCGCGCAGGCGCCGAGCAGGCCGCTTTTCAGGATGCGGCGGGCGGGGTTGCGCATGTACAGCTCGGCCACCCACCAGGGGGAGCCGAAGGTGGTGAGCACCGCGACGTGCCTGAGGCTGGTGAGCAGCGGCTCGATGCGGCCGCCGTCGCGGTCATGGCGGAAGGCGACGCCGGGCGCCCAGACGCGGTCGAAATAGCCCTTCAGCATCGCCGGCATGTCGAACCACCAGTGCGGGTAGCTGAGCACCAGCGCCTCCGACCATTGCAGGCGCTCCACCAGCGGCGCCACGGCCGAGGTGTCGTAGGCGGCGTAGTAGAGCCCGCGCTCGGCGGGGGTGAGCGCCGGCTCGAACCCCTCGGCGTAGAGGTCGGTCTCCACCACCTCGTGGCCGGAGGCGCGCAGCGCCGTCACGGCGGTGCGGTGGACGGCTGCGGCGAAGCTGTCGGGCAGGGGATGGGCGAGGATGGCCTGGACGCGCACCGGGGGCTCCCTTGTCGGTTGCCGGGACGATAGCACGGCGGTGCGGGCGTGCTAGACTGCGCGGCCCGCCGCCACCGACCGCCAACACCGACCGCCCCGCCATGCCGCCATCCCCCAAGCAGCAGCCGATCCGCTACGCCATCCAGAAGGCGCGCGGCAAGGGCTGGAAAACGCTGGAGGTGGGGGAGGAGTTGGCGCAGGCGGAAGCGCGCTTCAACCTGATGGTCAAGGTCAACCCGCGCGCCTATTTCCGCCTGATCCAGCTCGACTACAATCCCGACTCGACCTACGAGGGGATGGAGTTCAACTGGACGCTCATCCAGCTCTATGATCCAACCAAGAAAGGGATCAGCGGGCCGGCGCGGGCCAAGCCGGCGAAGAGGGGCCGGCGGGGCAGGGAGAAGGTGCGGCTGCCGCTGCGCTTCTACGTGACGGTGATCGTGCTGGGCGCGCTGGTCGGGCTGCTGGCGTACTGGCGCTATGGCATGGCGCCGTAGGCGTCAATCCGGCGTGTAGCCCTTGCGGCGCATGCAGGTGCCGAAGATCTCCTTGCGGTACTTGAACTGCGGCGTCTCGGGCAGGGGGCGGTGGGGATAGCCGCGCAGGCGCATGATGGTGTCCACCTCGTCGCCGCACTCGTCGAAGGCGGCCACGGCGGTGGGTTCCCCGCTGGCCGTCCATTCCCGGTAGGAGGGGGTGCCGCAGCCGGCGAGCAGGAGGAGGGCGCCGCCCGCGGTGAACGCCGCACCCAGTCGAGTCGCCAACCGACGCATGGCCGTCCTCCTGGTCTGCTGATCGAGGCTGAAAAATACCACAAATTTTATCTATCAACCGTTAACGGGCGGCGAGGCGGCGGGTGCAGGGGAGGTAGCACGGCTTGCTCTTCGCCGACGGAATTGCAGGGTCGAAAAAATCGCGCCCGGAAAAACGCCGCAATCTGGTAACACACCATCCTGTACACACACATCCGGCGCGCGCATTTCGGACGGAGGGGGTTCCATGGCGAAGGCATCCAGGCGGTCACGCCCGCGGCTCGTTCTGGGGCTGCTCGGGGGGCTGGCGGCCGGCGTGCTGGCGGCGGGACCGGCGCTGGCGCAGCAGGCGCCCGGTGCCGCCGACGTGCAGTGGGTGCAGATGTTCCTGAAGGACAAGGGGTTCGACATCGGCGGCCGGGCCAACGGCCAGATGACGCAAGGCACCCGCAACGCGCTGAGCGCCTGGCAGAAGTCGGTCGGCCTGCCGGCCACCGGCAACCTGGACGCCGCCACCACCTCCAAGATCATGGCGGAGCGCAACGCCAAGACCGCCGGCACCATGCACAACCTCGCCCAGCAGAAGCCGGGCGGCGGCGGCCCCGGCCAGGAGAAGCCGCAGAAGGAGGTGGCGCCCCGCGCCGCCCAGCGCGGCGGCAGCGTCGACAACGTCGGCGGTGGGGAGGTGGCGCTGCTGGGCCCCGTGGTGCGCTCCGCCCCGCCGGGCGTCACGGCACCGCCCCCGGCGCCGTCCAGCCATGCCCCGTCGTCCAGCCATGCCCCGTCTTCGCAGGCGCCCTCGGCCCAGACGCCGGCCCGCGCCGCGCCCAGCCACGCGGCACCGGCCCACGTGGATGCCGGTGCGCCGCAGGCGGCGCCGCGCGCCAGCGTCACGGCGACCACGGCGGACGGCACGGTGGTGCCGACGGACACGCTGTCGCGTGGCGACGGCGGCTTCTCGATCCCGGGCTGGGTGCGTTACGTGGTGATGGCGGTGCTGGCCGGCACGCTGGGCGTCATCGGCCTGGGCTGGTGGCGCAGCGGCCGCGCGAAGGCGCCGGCCGCCCGCGAGGACGTGCGCGACGAAGGGCGCCGCGAGCCGAGCTTCGGCAGCCGCCGCGACGAGCTGACCACCGGCCCGCTCCCCCGCCTGTCGGGCGAGCGCCGCGGGCGGTGAGCGGGCCAGGGGGAAAGGCGACGGTCAGGCGGCCTGCCCGGTGAGTGCCTTGGCCACCGCGTCGGGATCGTTGGCGATCGCCTTCAGATAGCTTGCCGCGGCCGCTTCCGGCTCACGGCGTCGCTGTTCCCATTCGCGCAGGGTGCCGACGGGGATGCCATAGCGCTCCGCGAAGGCCTCCTGGCTGAGGCCGCTCGCGATCCGGGCGCGCTTGGCCAGCGGCATCGGGCGCATTGCGGCCAGCGTGGTGTCGCTGAACGGCGCGTCGTCGGACGAGGTGGTCATCGTTGTCCTCCTTCGTTTGCCCCTGGGCGTGACCGCTCAGCCCCGCATCTGGAAGTAGCGGTCGGACTCCCGCCGGTCGGCCGCGCGGACCGAGATGTAGCGAACGCCTTCCGTGCGGTCGGTGTAGGTAAGGGCATAGACGACGCCCCCGACCATACCGAGCACGTTCCATCGGACTTCGCCGTAGTCCATCCGGTCATCGAGCGCTTCCAAGGCGTAGGGATCGGCCAGCACCTTGGCACCGAACGACAACGGCAAACCGTGCTTGCGGATGTTCTCTTCGTTCTTGGCGGAATCGAACGGCTGCGCCATCGCCGGCCCGGTTGCTTCGATCGACCTTAAACTACGTCAATGACGCAGGATTGGCAAGGGACGCCCGTGCCGTCGGCGCAGACATCACCCGAACGCTTTGGCAAACCAATGCTTACGATGCCATCTGCGCCATCGGGCAGGCCATGTTGGCGCAGCCGGTGGGGTTGCAGGGGTGGGCCGGGGCGGCGGGCTGGCTCTTGCCGACGCGCGGGGCCATGATCGCCTTCGCCACGCTGTGGCCGCCGCAGGACGGGCAGGTGAGGTCCGGCTTCTTGGCGTCGTAATCGGCCATGTTCTCGAACCACTGGTCGAACTCGTGGCCGCAGTCGCAGCGTAGCGCGTAGAGGATCATCGCTTCTTCCCTGAGGTGCGGAAACCGGCCCCCTTTTACCCGAAGGGGTAGCTCCGCGCCAAGGATCACCGATGACTCGTCACTCCGACCTGCCGACACTGCGACAGCAGCACGCAGGTCGAGCATTTCGGCCGCTCGCCCGTGCACACCCATTTGCCGAAGGGGACGAGGCGTTCGTTGATCTCGATCCAGTAGCGCTGCGGCAGCACGTCGTGCAGCGCCGCCATGGTGCGTTCGGGCGTGCCGGTGGCGACGATGCCCCAGCGGTTGGTGATGCGGTGCACGTGCACGTCCACCGGCACGGCCGCCGCCTTGCCGAAGCCCACCGCCAGCGTCAGCGCGGCGATCTTCGGGCCGACGCCGCGGAAGGCGGTCAGCCCCTCCATGGTGTCCGGCACCCGGCCGCCGTGTTCGGCGACGATGCGGCGGGCCAGCGCGATGAGGTCGCGTGCCTTGGGCTCCGGGAACGTGGCGCCGTCCAGCAGGGCGGTGAGCGCGGCTTCGTCCATCGCCGCCATGGATTCGGGCGTGCGCGCCGCGGCGAAGACGCGCTTCGACACCGTCACCGTGGTCTCGTCACGGGTGCGCGCCGAGATCAGGCTGCCGACCAGCTGTTCGAAGGGCGTGTCGTAGCCCTGGTCGCGCAGGTCGAACATGGCCGCCTTGGGCAGTCCGGCGGTGGCGCGCCGCAGGCGGCGGAACACCTCGTCGGCGTCGAACGGCTCCTTGGCCGGCAAGGGAGCGGACGGGGCGGGTGGGGTGGTGTGCGGGGCCGGGGTGGGCATGGCGTGCGCTCGTCGGATGGGTGTGGTTACCCATCAACAGACGGCAGGGCAGGGTTGCGACGCCTTGCCCCTTTCGGAGTGGGCGCGGGCGCGTTATTTTAGCATTATCTAAAGTAACTGTTCGTTGAAGGAGCTGACGATGGTTCACGATTGGTCGCAGATGACGAAGGAGCTGAGCGCCGCCATGCGCGAGTTGCGCGGCGGTGCTCCGGAGGTGATGAAGGCCTTCTCGGAGATGGCGAAGAACGCCACCTCGACCAACGTCCTCGACACCAAGACCAAGGAGCTGATCGCGCTGGCCATCGCGGTGGCGACGCGCTGCGACGGCTGCGTCGCCTTCCACGCCAAGGCGGCGGTGGAGCACGGCGCCTCGCGCGAGGAGGTGATGGAGACGATGGGCATGGCGATCTACATGGGCGCCGGCCCGTCGGTGATGTACGCCGCCCAAGCGGTGGAGGCCTTCGACCAGTTCGCCAAGGCCAAGCAGCCGGCGTGAGCCGGAAGCCGATGCGTAGGTTGGGTTGAGCGTTTGCGAAAACCCAACACTCCTGACGGTGCGCAGGGTGTTGGGTCTCGACCCAACCTACGGACCCGTCGCGGGGATGCCCGTCAGTCCAGCGTCCAGCGGGCCATGTGGGGGAAGGGCGGCAGACCGTTGTGGCCCATGTGGCTGAACATGCCGGAAAAGCCGGTCATGCCGGCCTGGGCCAGAGCCATCGGGCCGTAGTGCGTCCCGCGCTCCAGCCACGCCAGCACCGGGTGCGTCCCCTCGTACTGGTCGACCTTGTAGGAGCCGGGGAAGAAGAGGCAGCCGGTCGGCAGACCCAGGTGCAGAACGACCGCCAGCGACCAGGCCTGGGACATCTGCTCGCCCAGCCGCGCCGCCTGGTTGAGCAGCGGGTCCGGCGAGCCGTCCGGCCCGGTCTCCTCCGCCAGCAGGGACTCGATGTCCACCTGCAGGTCCCTGTTCAGCCGGGACCAGTAGCGGCGCGGCACGACGATGATGTGCCCGGCCTCGTGCAGGACGTCGCCCGGACCGAGCAGGGTGTCGGGGTCCACATGGATCACCCCGCCATGGATGTTCACGCCCGGCAGGAAGCCGCCGTGCGCACCCTCGCCATACTCGACCTCCATGCCGATGCCGCGCAGGAAGGTGACGATGGGTTCCAGCGCTTCCGGGTGATGCATCCGTTCTCTCCGCACGTTCGAAATTGCGCGGAGATAATCGCGGAGCGGACGCGAACAGGCAACACATACTGCGGAATGCACGCGGTCCGTGTTGTCGCATCACCCGGCGGGAGGCGAAGGCCGGGGCTTTACCGCTGGTCGAGCTTGATCTCGATGCGGCGGTTGCGGGCCAGCGCCTCGTCGCCGGGGCCGCGGTCGAGCGGCTGGAACTCGCCGAAGCCGGCGGCGGCCAGACGCTCCGCCGGGATGCCCTGCTCGATGAAGAACTTCACCACCGCGATGGCGCGCGCCGCCGACAGCTCCCAGTTCGAGGGGAACTGGGCGCGGTTGATGGGGCGGATGTCGGTGTGGCCGTCGACGCGCAGCACCCAGTTGATGTCCGGCGGGATGCGGTTGCCGATCTCGACCAGCGTGTGCGCCAGCTCGGCCAGGCGCTGCTTGCCGGCCTCCTCCAGGTTGGCGGAGCCGGAGGGGAACAGCAGCTCCGACTGGAAGACGAAGCGGTCGCCGACGATGCGCACGTCCTGGCGGGTGCCCAGCGCCTCGCGCACGCGGCCGAAGAACTCCGAGCGGTAGCGGGCCAGCTCCTGCACCTTGGTGGCGAGCGCCTCGTTGAGGCGCTGGCCCAGGTCGGCGATCTGGACCTGCTGTTCCTTGTTCTTCTGCTCCGACACCTCCAGCACCGCGCCGATGCGGGCGAGCTGGTCGCGCAGCGCCGCGATCTGCTGGTTCAGCATGGCGATCTGCTGGCGGCTCTGCGTCGTCAGCTCCTGCTCACCGGTCAGCGACGCCTTGGTGGTGTCGAGCACGGCCAGCAGCTCGCTGATGCGGATGTCGCGCTGCTCGACCTCCTTCTGCGTCAGCATGGTCTTCTCGTCCGCCGAGGCGAGGCGCGATTCCAACTCCTTGGAACGGTCGCGAACGGTGCCGAGCTGGGCCACGAGCTGGCGGCGCTCCTCCTCCGTCAGGCGGAGCGTGACGCCGATCTCGGCGATCTCGCCCTCCAGCTTCTGGCGCGCGTCGCGGAGTGCCACGAGGTCGTTCTGCAGGCTGGCGATCTCGCGCAGGCGCAGCATGATCGTCTCCTTGTCGGCGGTGACGGTGCGCTGCAGCTCCTCGATGGCGCGGGCGGTGCGCTCCTGCTCGTCCTGCTGGGCGGCCAGCAGGGCGGTCATGTCCTCGCGCGCGGCGACGGAGGCCTGCAGCTGGTCGGACAGCTGGGCGATGTTGCCGCGCAGGTCGTTGTTGGCGGCGCGCTCCAGCCCCAGGAGGTCGTTCAGTTCGGCGATGCGGCTGTTGAGGGTCTGGAGCTGCTGGTCGCGGCCGGTGATGGCGGTCGCCAGATAGAACTGGGCGACGACGAACAGCATCAGCAGGAAGATGACGACCATGACCAGCGACGACAGCGCGTCGACCCAGCCCGGCCAGGCGTTGACGTCACTGTGACCGTTGCGCCGGCTGAAGCTCGCCATCGTCCTGAACCTTTCAGCGCGTTTCCGCTTCTTCGGCCAACGCGGCGATGGTGCGGGTCAGCACCTTGATCTCGCTGCGGATCTCGGCCACCGCCTGGGTGCGGCCGGCCGACGCCTCGTCCACGAGGCGGGCGAGGTAGACGTCGATGTTGCGCAGGTGCTGGCGCGAGGATTCGTCCATGCCGAAGCCGCCCTGCGCCGCGTCGGCCAGACGGCTCAGCAGGTGCTTCATCTCCACCTGGCTCTCGCCGAGCTTGAGGAGGAGCTGCTGCTCGGCGCGCATCTGGTCGGTCAGCGTGGCGAGGCGCTCGGTCAGCTGCATCAGGTTGTTGTTGGCGGCGCGCCGGCCTTCCTCCGCCCCGGCGACGGTGCGCTGCAGGCTGTCCAGGTTCTCGGCCGTCTGCTCCAGGAGCGCCTGGAGGTAGGCGGGCACCGCCTGATCGCCGGTTTCCAGCCCCGCCACCGCGCCGCTGGACAGCCGCGTGGCGCCGGACAGCCAGTCCTCCACGTCCTGGAAGAAGCGGTGCTGCGCCTGGGTCGCCTGCAGCTCCAGGAAGCCCAGCACCAGCGAGCCGGCGAGGCCGAACAGCGAGGAGCTGAACGCCGTGCCCATGCCGACCAGCGGCGTTTCCAGCCCGGCCTTCAGGTGGCTGAACATGGTGCCGACGTCGCCGCCCTCCACCGACAGGCCGCCGATCACCGAACCGACGGAGCGCACGGTGTGCAGCAGGCCCCAGAAGGTGCCGAGCAGGCCCAGGAAGATCAGCAGGCCGATGAGGTAGCGCGACAGCTCCCGCGATTCGTCCAGCCGCGCGCCGATGCCGTCGAGCAGCGAGCGCATGGACAGCGCCGACAGCGTCAGCCGCCCCTTCTTCTCGCCCAGCATGCGCGCCATGGGGGCGAGCAGCACCGGTTCCGGCTCGTCCGTCGCGGCACCGGGGCGGTCCATCTGCTGGTAGCGCTCCAGCCACGCCACCTCCGGGCGCAGCATGACCACCTGACGGAAGATGAAGGCGATGCCGGTCAGCAGCGCCATCAGGATCAGCCCGTTCAACGCCGGGTTGGTCATGAAGGCGTCTTCGAGCGCCGGGTACAGCAGCACCGCGACGGCCGCCACCACCACCAGGAACAGGACCATCCTTGTCAGGAAGCGCTCCGGGCGCGTCATCGCAACGGACCTCCGAGTAGGATCGGGGCGGGCAGGGTCGGGGCGGGTTCAGGAAACCCGGTCACTCGTTCACGAACTCCGCATCGATGCGGTCCGGCGGCAGGTCGGGCGCCATGATGCCCAGCGCGCGGACGTCGATGCGCGCGCTGCGCACGCCGGCAGCCGCCAGCCGCTCGCGCATCGCCAGCGCGCGGGCCAGCGACAGCTGCCGCGCCTCGCGCGCCGTCTCCGCCGTTCCGCTGGCGTAGGAGCGCAGCTGCAGCCGCAGGTTCGGGTTGGCGCGCATGCGCTCGGCCAGATCGGCCAGCTGGGGTTCGGCGGCGTCGGGAATGTCGGTGGCCGGCCCCTCGAACAGCACCTGAAGGGTGACCTTGGACGGCTCGCTCGGCGGTGCCACCGCGGCGGGCGGCGGGGGCAGGGCGGCGGTCTGCGGCGCGCTCTGCGGCGGCGGGGCCGGGGGAGCGGGCGGCGTCGCCGTCGCCGGCTGCGGTGCCGGTGCCGTGGGCGGAGGGGCGGGCGGGGCCGGCGGCTTCGCGGCGGCGGGGGCCGCGGCCTTGGGGGCGGGCGGGGGCGGCGGCACCGTGCCGACGGCGGCCAGCGCCGGTTCCGGCGGGGCCTCCAGCGGCTGCGGCGCCACGAAGCGCGGCGGCGCCTTCACCATGCCGGGCGAGGCGAGCCGGGGCGGCGGCGGCACCGCCATCGGCACCGCCGTCTCCAGCGTCAGCTTCTGCTGGGCGACCGGCTCCGCCACCGGGGCGGGCTTCTGGACGGTGACCTTCACCTGCGCAGCCGCCGGGGTGGCGGTTCCGAGGAACACCACGGTGGCGGCGAGTGCGCGCAGCACCGCCGAATGCCCGATGGGCGCGTCCGGTCGTCGGCTCATGCGTCCGAAAAAACCCCTGAAGAGCAAGCGCAGCTATCCGTTTACACGGATTTACTGCAGCACCATAGCCCATCGATCGGTGTAGCGACAATTCCCTTCCCGATGGGAGAAAGGTCTCCCCCTTCGGCCGGTAACAACCGCTGTTCGATCGCTCCGCCTAGGCTGTTTCTAGGGTCCATGCCTAGGCCGACGCGGGTGGGGCCTGCTTGGCGGCTGCCTTCTTGCGCTCGGCGCCGCGCAGCACGGTGGCCAGCGGCAGGTGCAGGTGGGAGTTGGCGGCGAGGATCGAGTTGCCGTAGACGACGTTGCGCCCGCCGCCGATCTCGCCCACGAACCCGCCGGCCTCGGTCACCAGCAGCATGCCGGCGGCGATGTCCCACGGGTTCAGGTTGCGCTCCCAATAGCCGTCGAAGCGGCCGGCCGCCACGTAGGCGAGGTCGAGCGAGGCCGCACCCCAGCGGCGGATGCCCGCCACCTCCATCATCACCGCCTCGGCCTCGCCCAGGAAGGTGGCCAGGCCCGGGCGGCCCTTGAAGGGCATGCCGGTGGCGATCAGCGCGTCGCCCAGGTTGCGGCGCTCCGACACGCGCAGGCGCTGGTGGTTGAGGTAGGCGCCCTGGCCCTTCTCCGCCCAGAACATCTCGTCGTGCACGGGTTCGTACACCACGCCGGCGACGATCTCGCCGTTCTTCTCCAGGGCCACCGAGATGGCCCAGTGCGGCAGGCCGTGCAGGAAGTTGGTGGTGCCGTCGAGCGGGTCGACGATCCACCGCGCGGACTTGTCCTTGCCCTCGCTCTCCCCGGATTCCTCCATGAGGAAGCCGAATTCGGGGCGAGCCTTCTGCAGCTCGTCGCGCAAGGTCTTCTCGGCCTTGCGGTCGGCGGTCGACACGAAGTCGGCCGGCCCCTTGCGCGAGACCTGGAGCTGCTCGACTTCGCCGAAGTCGCGCACGAGGGCCCGCCCCGCCTTTTCGGCGGCGCGGACCATCACGTTGATGAGGGCTGAACGGGTTGCCATGATGTTTGTGCGAAACCTCAGTCCTTGGCGCGCTCGACGTACTCGCCGGTCGCCGTGTCGACGACCACGCGGGTGCCCGCCTCGATGTGCGGCGGAACGAGGATGGAGACGCCGTTCTCCAGCTTCGCCGGCTTGTAGGAGGAAGACGCCGTCTGGCCCTTCACGACCGGGTCGGCCTCGACGATCCGCAGGGTGACCTTGCCCGGAATCTCGACGCCCAGCGGGCTGCCTTCGTGCGTCTGGACGGTCACTTCCATGCCGTCCTGCAGGAAGACGGCCTGCTCGCCGACGATGTCGCCGGGGATGGCGACCTGCTCGAAGGTCTCCTTGTCCATGAAGGTGTGCTGGTCACCCTCGCTGAACAGGTAGGTCATCTCGTGCTCGTCCAGGCGGGCGCGCTCGACGGTTTCCTGGGTGCGGAAGCGCTCGCTGATGCGGGTTCCGGTGCGCACGTCCTTGCCTTCGATCTGGATGAAGGCGCCGCCCTTGCCGGGCTGGACGATCTGGGTCTTCTGGACGATGTAGAGCTTCCCGTTGTGCTCGAGCACGTGGCCGGGACGCATCTGGTTGGCGTTGACCTTCATGGCTTACCCGTGATTTCCAAGAAACTGGCGGCGCGGACCCTACCCCGCGTCCGTCCCTTGTGCAAGAGGGGGAAACAGGCGGAACAGGCCCGCGTTGCCCACAGGGCGGCCGATTTCGCCTTGGGCTTCCCCTATGGAATTGCGTAGGTTGGGTTGAGGCGGAGCCGAAAACCCAACGTGTTCGCGGTGCTGGGGGCGTTGGGTTTTCGCTGGCGCTCAACCCAACCTACGGCATTCGACGGCAATGACTCCCACCTCTCCCCCCTTCTGGCACCCCGACGCGTTCGCCCGCCGCCGGCCGCATCTGGCGGTCCGGGGGCGCGTGGTGGGGGCGGTGCGGCGATTCTTCGAGGCGCGGGACTTCGTCGAGGTGGACACGCCCTGCCTCCAGGTCTCGCCGGGGATGGAGCCGCACCTGCAGGCCTTCGCCACCGATCTGGTGGCGCCGAACCCGGACGACGGGCGGCGGCTGTACCTGCACACCAGCCCCGAATTCGCCATGAAGAAGCTGCTGGTGGCGGGCGAGCCGCGGATCTTCCAGCTGGCGCACGTGTTCCGCAATGGCGAGCGTTCGGCCACGCACCACCCGGAATTCACCATGCTGGAATGGTACCGGGCGGGGGAGGGGTACCGGGTGCTGGTGGACGACTGCGTCGACCTGGTGCGCGCCTGCGCCGAGGCGGCGGGGCGGCAGCGCTTCGCGTTCCGCGGCATGGAGTGCGACCCCTTCCGGCCCTGGCGAATCCTGAGCGTGGCCGACGCCTTCACCGAATACGCCGGCATCGACCTGCTGGCCGCCTACGACGGCACGCACGAGCCCGACCCGGCGCCGCTGGCGGCGGAGGCCGCGCGCATCGGCATCCACCCGCACGCCGGCGACCGGTGGGAGGACATCGTCTTCCGCATCATGTTCGAGCGGATCGAGCCGCACCTGGGCGCGGGCGTGCCCTGCGTGCTGACCGACTATCCTGTGTGCATGGCGGCGCTGTCGCGCCCGAAGCCGGAGGACCCGCGGCTGGCCGAGCGGTTCGAGCTGTACGCCTGCGGCCTGGAACTGGCCAACGCCTTCGGCGAGCTGACCGACGCGGCCGTGCAGCGCGCCCGTTTCCAGGCCGACATGGAACTGAAGGAGCGGCTGTACGGCGAGCGCTTCCCGGTGGACGAGGACTTCCTGGCGGCGCTGGAGCACGGCATGCCGGAGAGCGCGGGCATCGCGCTGGGCGTCGACCGGCTGGTCATGCTGTGCAGCGGGGCCGAGGACATCGCGGACGTGCTGTGGGCGCCGGTGGCGGAGCCGCTGTCCCAAAGGTGATAATTGACGCTGCCCGAGTGCCTTCCGAGACTCGTGACTCCTGAGGGAGGGCGGCATGGTCGGCGATGCGGCGCTGCTGGAACTCGTGGACCTCGTCTACGCCGCGGCGCTGGACAGCGGCGCGTGGGAGCCGTTCCTCGAACGGCTGGGGCGGCGGCGGGGGGCCGCGGCGACGCTGTTCCTGCACGATTACCGCACGCCGGGGCTCGGCTTCATCCGGCAGGTCGGCTTCTCCGAGGAGGCCATCCGCACCTACGGCGCGCACTTCGTGACGACCAACGTGTGGATGGCCAACGCCCGGCACGCGGCCGTGGGCGAGGTGCTGGTCGGGCACGACATCGTCGACCCGCGCGACCTGGAGCGCACCGAGTTCTACAACGACTGGCTGCTGCCCAACGGCATCCGCGACTCCCTGGGCGGCGTCGTCCTGACGGACGCCTGGACGGCGGTGCACCTGAGCCTGCTGCCGCGCGGCCGGGATCTGGTGGACGAGGACGACGTGCGGCTGCTGCGCCGGCTGGTGCCGCACGCCCAGCGCGCCGTGCGGATCCATCGCCGGCT
>NZ_DASPMG010000356.1:0-2045 GCF_035627195.1 Azospirillum sp. | reverse complement strand
GTCGTCCACCGTGCGGATTTCCACCGCGCAGGCCGCGCCCATCACCGCCCGGATGCGCCCCTCGACATCGGCAAGGTCGGCGGGCGGGGCGGGGAGGCCGGCACCACCTCCACCAGCACGCGGTTCAAGGCTTCCTGCGTCACGCGGTAGCGGGCGACCCACGGCCGTTCCTCCAGGACGTAGAGGAACAGGGCGCCGTCCACCGTGGCGCCGTCGGTCGCCGTGAAGGTGTCGCTGGTGCGGCCCTGGATGCGCGTCAGCACCGGCCAGGGATCGTCGGCGCCCAAGGCCCAGGCGGCGCGGTCGCCGATGCGGTAGCGGATCAGCGGCATCGCAAAGTTGGTCAGCAGCGTCACCACCAGCTCCCCCACCTCGCCGGGCGGGGCCGGGCTGCCGTCCGGGCGCAGCACCTCCACCAGATGCGTGGGCGCCGACACCACCAGCCCGCCGCGGGGCACGCGTTCGCTGGCCACCGCGCCCAGCTCGCGCGAGCCGTAGCGGTCGAACAGCGGGGCGTGGAAGGCGCCTTCGATCGCCGCGCGCATGCGCGGCGTGCAGGGGCAGGAGGAGACGACGAGGCTGTCCGGCATCAGCGCCGGCACGCGCCCGGCCTCCATCATCCGCGCGATGCCGTGCAGCCGGTCGGCGAAGGCGAGGATCTGGCGCGGGCGCAGCCCGGCCATCCGGCGCGCCGCCGCCTGCAGCTCCTCGTCCGACAGGCGCAGGCAGTCCACCCAGGTCTCGCCGCGCAGCCACCGCCCGACGCGCGGGCGCAGCCGCCGCGACGGCGTCTCGTGCATCGAGGTCCACAACACGGCGCGGCGCATGCCCGGGCGGTAGCCGGTCCAGCCGTCGAACAGCAGCTTGACCGCCACGTTCCAGGCGTCGGCCGCTGCGTCCTCCAGCACCCGCACCGGCTCCCCCGTCGAGCCGCCGGTGACGTTGACGCGGCAGTGCCGCCGGTCCACGCCCACCGCCACCAGATCGTCAAAGCGGGTGCGCAGTTCGGCGCGCGTCAGCGGCGGGATGGCGGTGAAGCGGTCCAGCCGCACCCGCCCGTCCGCCAGCACCCCGGCCTCGGCCAGCCGCTGGCGGTAGAAGGGCACGGCACGGCCGGCGTGGGCGAGCAGCGCGGCCAGCCCTTCCTCGCGGTAGGCATTCAACCCACCCCGGCGCAGCCGCTCCAGCGTGGCGAGGTGCCCCGGCACCGGCCCGGTGAGGTGCAGCCAGCCGCGCCACAGCGCGATGCGCAACGCCTCCATCATGCGCGCACCCGTTCCGGCCGGGCGGCGTGCAGGACGAAGGCGATGAGCGCCGCGTTGAAAACCGCCCCGGTCAGCGCATAGGCGGCCACGGCGGTCAGCGCGTCGCCCTGCGTGGCCCCCAGCAGCAGGGCGCCCAGCCGCGCCACCGCCAGCGCCACCTCATACGCCAGGAACGGCCCCTGCAGGCGCAGCAGCGGGATGACGGCGACGCACGGCACGTTGACGAAGCCCAGGAACCACCAGGGCGCCAGCCAGCGGGCGAAGGCGCCGGCCGCTTCCCACTCCGCGCCGAAGGCCCAGGCGAACAACGCCGGCCCGGCCAGCACAACCGCCATCGCCACCGGCAGTCCCACGGCCGCCAGCGCCAGCGTCGTGCGCGCCAGCCGGCGGTGCAGATGCTCCGGGTCGTGGCTCGCGTCGCGGTAGAAGACCTGCCGAAGGGGCTGGTTCAGCACCGTGTCGGGCAGCGACAGCACGCGCAGCGCCAGCCAGTACAGGCCGACGCTCGCCTCGCCGAAGGCGGCGGCCAGCACCACGGCCGGCCCGTACTGCGACAGCGCGTTCACCAGCGCCTGCGGCGCCCCGTACAGCGGAAAGTCGCGGTAGCGCCGCGCCAGCGCGCGCAGCCGCGCCACGCCCGGCCACGCGAACGGCGCGTTTCGCCACGCCAGCGTGGCGACCTGCGCGCACTGGCCCAGCGCCTGCCCGCCCAGCAGCCCGGCCGGCACCGGCGCCACGGCACCCGCCGCCGCCTGGACCGCCACCATCACGGCGGCGCGC
>NZ_DASPMG010000355.1:0-26502 GCF_035627195.1 Azospirillum sp. | reverse complement strand
AAACCCTCCTCACAGACCTCCCCCCAACACGCAACCGCCTTGCCGCGGGGTGGAGCAGCCCGGTAGCTCGTCAGGCTCATAACCTGAAGGTCGCAGGTTCAAATCCTGCCCCCGCAACCAAACACCAAAAAGCCCGCCTCCCAAGGCGGGCTTTTTGCCGTTCATCGGCCGCCGTTCATTCCCCGCGACGGCCGCGCAGCCGGCCCAGTTCCTCCGCGGCGATGTCCACCCGCACTTCGCCGCGCGCCACCAGGGCGCGCGCCACGGCGTCGACCTCCTCGCCGACGGCGCCGGCCATCAGGGCGATGTTCTGCGCGTGCAGCGCCATGTGCCCCTTCTGGATGCCGGTGGTCGCCAGCGCCTTCAGGGCCGAGAAGTTCTGCGCCAGCCCGACGGCGGCGGTGACGCGGGCCAGCTCCTCCGCCGTGCCCACGCCCAGGATGGCGAGGCAGGCGCGGGCGGTGGGGTGCAGCTTGGTGGCGCCGCCGATCAGGCCCACGGCCATCGGCAGTTCCAGCACGCCGGCCAGGTCGCCGTCCGCCGTCACTTCCCACCGTGAGAGGCTGGTGTAGCGCCCGCCGCGCGCGGCGTAGGCGTGGGCGCCGGCCTCCACCGCGCGGGTGTCGTTGCCGGTCGCCAGCACCACGGCGCTGACGCCGTTCATGATGCCCTTGTTGTGGGTGGCGGCGCGGTAGGGGTCGGCCTCGGCGAACTGGTAGGCGCTGATCATGCCGTCGCGCACCTCCTGCCCGCCGATGGCCTCCACCGGCCACACGGCGCGGGCGCGGGCGACGCGGCGGTCGGCCAGATTGGAGAGGATGCGCAGGTACACCTTGCCGCCCGTCCACGCCTCGAAATGCGGGGCCAGCCGCTCGGCCATGCTGTTCACGGCGTTGGCCCCCATGGCGTCGCGGGTGTCGACGATCAGGTGGGTGATCACCATGGAACCGCCCAGCGTGTCCAGCACCCGCACCTCCAGGTCGCGGAAGCCGCCGCCGAGGCTCACCAGCACCGGGTCGCAGGCGTCGCAGGCCGCCTTCACCTCCTCCCGCTTCTCCAGGATCTTGACGCGGGCGCTGTGCGGGTCGCGCACCTGCACCAGCTGCACCTGGGCGATCATCAGCGGCCCGGACATGGAGGTGACGATGCCGCCCGCGTCGTAGCACTGGCGCGCGGCGTTGCAGACGGCGGCCACCACCGAGGACTCCTCGGTCGCCATGGGCACCAGCACGTCGCGGCCGTCCACCTTCAGGTTGGTGGCGATGCCGACCGGCACGTTCATGGTGCCGATCACGTTCTCGATCAGGCGGTCGGCCAGATGCGGGTCGAGGTTGCCGAAGTCGGCAAGGTGCCCGACCGTCGCGGCGTCGAGCCCGGCGAACGCGGCGACCGCCGCCAGCCGGTCGGGCGGGCTCTGGTGGTGGAAGCCGGACAGGCGGGAGCTGCGGTTGGGCAGCGTCATGATGTCCTCCCAGAATGTCTTACTTGGCCAGGGTGTCTTATTTGGCGAGCATCAGGCGGGGCAGCCACGTCATCAGCTCCGGCGTCAGCGCGCAGATGACGAGGCCCAGGGCCTGGAGAAGGAAGAAGGGCAGGATGCCGCGGTAGACCTCGCCCATGCCGAGCGACGGCGGCAGCGTGCCCTTGATGTAGAAGAGCGTGTAGCCGAAGGGCGGGCTGATGTAGCCCATCTGGATGGTGATGGCGTAGAGCACGCCGAACCACAGCTCGTCGAAGCCCAGGTGGCGGACGATCGGCAGGAACACCGGCACCGTCAGCAGGATGATGCCGATCTCGTCCAGCACGGTGCCGAGGAAGATCAGGATCAGCATCATGACGGCGAGGATGACGTACCGGTCCACCGCCAGGTCGCGGATCAGACCCAGCAGCGTGTCGGCCCCGCCCAGCCCGGTGAAGATGGCGACGTAGGCCTTGGCGCCGATGGTGATCCACAGGATCATCGCCGTCGCCTTCAGCGTGTCGACGGCCGCGCTGCCCAGCCCCTCCACCGTCAGCCGGCCGCGCAGCGCCGCCGCCACCAGGGCGCCCAGCACGCCCACCGCCGCCGCCTCCGTCGGCGTCGCCACGCCGAAGAAGATGGTGCCGAGGATCAGGACGATGATCGCCGCCGGCAGCACGAGCGAGCGCAGCGACGCCAGCTTGGCCGCCAGCGGCACCCGCTCCCCGCCCGGCGCGGCGGGGGCGACCTCCGGCTTCAGCCAGGACAGGACCAGGATGTAGACGATGTACAGGCCGGCCAGCAGCAACCCCGGCAGAATGCCGGCGATCAGCATCTGGCCGATGGAGATCTGCGCCGTCACCGCGTAGACGATGGTCAGCACCGACGGCGGGATCAGGATGCCCAGCGTGCCGGACGCGCAGATCGTGCCGGTCGCCAGCCGTGGGTCATAGCCGCGCCGCAGCATCTCCGGCAGCGCCAGGATGCCCATCGCGGTGACGGCGGCGCCGACGACGCCGGTCATCGCCGCCATGACGACGCAGATCACCACGGTGCCCACCGCCAGCCCGCCGCGCACCCGCCAGAACCACAGCGCCATCGCCTCGTAGAGCGATTCGATGACGCCGGAGCGCTGCAGGATGCTGGCCATCAGGATGTAGAGCGGGATGCCCAGCAGCGCCTCCGACCGCATGGTGTCGAAGATCTGCAGGACGAGGATGACCACGGCGCTGGAGCTCCACAGCGTCACCGTGAACAGCAGCGACAGCCCGCCCAGGACGAAGGCGATCGGCAGGCCGGTCAGCATGAACAGCGTCAGCCCGCCGAACATGGACACGAGGATGGCGGTCGAACTCACGGCGCCGCCTCCACTCGCGCCGCTTCCCTGGCCGCTTCCCCGGCCGCTTGCCGGGCCGGATCGCGGAACAGCACGCGCAGGAACTCCGCCAGTGCTTGCAGCAGCATCAGCAGGACCGCCAGCGGGATGGCGAACTTGAACGGCCACACCGGCGGGTTCCAGGCGGAGAAGGACGTCTCCCCGAACTCCCACGACTGCACGGCGAGCGGCCAGGAATAGACCAGCAGCACGCCGCAGAAGAACACGATGACCGGGAAGTTCAGCAGATCCACCGCGCGCCGCCAGCGCGCCGGCAGGCGGCGGTGCACGAGGTCGAGGTTGACGTGCCCGCCCTGGTGCAGCAGGTACGGCCCGCCCAGCAGGAAGTACGGGCCGAACAGCAGCGTGGCCAGCTCCATGCCCCACACGGTGGGCGCGTCGAAGCCGTAGCGGCTGGTCACCTCGTACAGCATGGCCGGGATCACGACGGCCATCAGGCCGGCGGCGGCGAAGAACAGCAACCGGTTGACGCCGGTCACGAGCCGCACGAACGCGGCGACGGGGGTCGGCACGGGCGGATTCCTTACCGGAAAGGGGGGACCGGAAATGAGGGTGTCGCAGGTCGGGCCACGGCCGTCGGGTCACGGCGGCTGGGCCAGGGCCTCGACCCGGCCTGCGGGTTCCCGGGATCAGCCCAGCAGGCCGAGCTGCTTCATGAACGCCGTCTGGCTGTCCAGGATCTTGGCCGCCAGCTTGTCGCTCTTGGTGGCCGCCCGCCACGCTTCCACCGCCTTCGGGCGGCTGGCGGCGATGTCGGCGGGGTCCAGCGTGGTCACCTCCACGCCCTTGGCCTTGTACTTGCCGATGGCGACGCTGTCGGCGACCAGAATGTGCTGGCGCAGCGCCGACGACACCTCGCGCGCGGCGATGGCGAGCGCCGCCGTGAACTCCGCCGGCAGCTTCTCGTAGGCCGCGCGGTTGGCGACGTAGCTGGTGGCGGTGGTCGGCTGGTGGACGCCGGGCAGGGTGACGTACTTCGCCACCTCGGCCAGCCCCGCCTCGAAGTTGGCGGTGAGGTCGCCGCGGTCGGCCAGATCGATCAGCCCCTTGTCGAGCGCCGAATAGACCTCGCCCGTCGGCAGCGGCGTGACCGACACGCCGAACGCCGCCATGACGCTGGAGGCGAGGCCGACGAAGCGGCCCTTCTTGCCGGCCATGTCGGCGATCCTGCGGATCGGGAACTTGGAATGGATGGGCTCCTGCCCGTACACGGTGGGCGCCACGTAGAACAGCCCGGCCGGCGCGTACGCCTCCCGCGCCATGTCGAGGCCGCCCATCTCGTAGAACCACGCCTCGTACTGGTCGCTTTCCGGGAAGCCGAAGGGGATGGTGCTGGTGAACGCGAAGGACGGGATCTTGCCGGCCTCGTAGCCGTCGAAGGTCTTCATCATCTCGAACGCCCCGCCGCGCACGGCGTCGAACGCCTGGGCGGCGGGCACGATCTGTCCGGCGGCGAACAGGTCGATCCTGAAGCGGCCGCCCGTCAGCTCGGCGACGCGCTTCACGAAGCGCTCCTCGAACTTCTGCGGCGTGGTGCCGCCGTCCCACAGCGCCTGCATGCGCCAGGTGACGGTCTGCTGCGCCAGCGCCGGGGCGGCGAGCGCGGCGCTGACGGCAAGGCCGGACGCGCCGGCGGCGAGGGACGTGAGGACGGCGCGGCGGTTGACGGGGTTGACGGGGTCGGCGGTGGACATGACGGTTTCCTCCCTGAACACAGGCCCGTCGTGCGGGGATCGTCACGCGGGCGTTGTCATTCCGGCGGCTGGAAGCCGCTCTTGTTTGCCGGCGGCTGGAAGCCGCACTTGTCTGGTGAATCGGTGGCCGGCAGGATGACGACGAAGGCGCGGGCCGGATCGGGCCCATAGGCTTCGCCGCGGTGGTCGACGGACGGGTCGAACTGCACGCAGTCGCCCGGATGCAGGATGTGCTCGGCCGGGCCGTAGGTGAACCGCACCACGCCCTCCAGCACGTAGAAGATCTCCTCCCCCCGGTGGCGGTACAGCTGGCGCGGCGCGTCCGGCGGCAGGGCCGGCAGCGACAGCACGAAGACCTCGCCGCGCCGGTCTTTCTTGCGGAACGAGATGGATTCGAAGACGTAGCCCAGCTCCGTCCCGTCGCGGTTGACCGGCCGCCGCTCCCCCGCCCGGACCAGGGCGAAGTGCGAGGCCGCCGCCCCGTCCGTGAAGACGTCGGACAGCGACACGCCGTAGACGCCGGCCAGCCGGCTGAGCACCGCGATGGACGGCGTGGCCGTGCCGCCCTCGATCTTCGACAGGTAGCCCTTCGTCACCCCGCCCAGCGCCGCGGCCTCCCGCAACGTCAGGCCGGCGGTCAGCCGGTGGCTTCGAAGGGCCTGGGCGAAGTCCGTCATCGGGTATCGCTGCGTTGGCAAACAATCAGGTTTCCTGAGAGTTTCCTGTGAAGATGAGGATGTGTCAACCGCCCTGCCCACGCTCCCGGCGCAGGGCACCTGCGCGGCCAAGGCATGCGTGCCTCGGCCGGCCTGTCGAAAAGCCTAGGCCGCGCCGCATAGACCGATGCGTTAAATACACGGAGAAATCCTCAGGTTGACCGCGCTTCCCGGCGGTTCCATAGTCCGCAAGTTCCCAAATGAATCGCCCCCTTTGCTTGGCGGAAAAATGTCGGTATTTGGTGTGCGGGCAATCCTTGTTCTATGTATGCTTATATTCTTGCCGCGGATGGCCGTCGCGGACGGTGCGCCGGTGCGCGTCGGCCTGGACGGGGAGTTCGGGCTGACCAACAGCACCTCGGCGGAGGCCATCGAGCAGGGCATCCGCACCGCCATCGACGAGATCAACCGGGCCGGCGGCGTGCTCGGCGGGCGCCGGCTGGAACTCGTCGTTAAGGAGCACCGCTCCATGCCCGCGCGCGGCATCAAGAACATCCGTGAATTCGCGGCGATGCCCGACCTCGTGGCCGTGTTCGGCGGGCGCTTCAGCCCGGTGGTGATCGAGGAGTTGCCGACGCTGAAGGAGACGAAGACGCTGTTCCTCGCCCCCTGGTCGTCGGCCGACGCCATCATCGACAACGGCATGGAGCCGAACTACGCCTTCCGCCTCAGCCTGCGCGACAGCCTGGCGATGCCGTTCATGCTGAAGCACGCCGAAAAGGCGGGGGCGAGGAAGGTCGGGCTGCTGCTGACCAACACCGCCTGGGGGCGCAGCAACCTC
Organism: Azospirillum sp.; assembly: GCF_035627195.1. Taxonomy (GTDB): domain Bacteria; phylum Pseudomonadota; class Alphaproteobacteria; order Azospirillales; family Azospirillaceae; genus Azospirillum. The sequence goes on along the minus strand of NZ_DASPMG010000355.1, from coordinate 20,456 downwards.
GCCTCGGCCGAGCGGCACTTCGCGGCCGGCGGCGGGCCGCCGTCGGTGGCGACCGCGTGGTACAACTGGCGCGACCAGTCGCTGATCGACAAGTACGAGGCGCTGGAGCGCGCCGGGGCGGAGGCGGTCATCCTGGTCGCCAACGACGACGAGGCCGCCATCCTGGTGAAGGAGGTGGCGGCCCTGCCCAAGGAGCGGCGGCGGCCGATCATCAGCCACTGGGGCGTCACCGGCGGCGACTTCGTCGGGCAGGCCGGGCCGGCGCTGCACGAGGTGGACTTCACGGTGATCCAGACCGTCAGCCTGTTCCGGGCCGACCCCGCCAGGGTCGCCAGCGTGCTGGAGACCACGAAGCGCCTGTTCGGCATCGCCCGGATCGAGGACATCCGCTCCCCCGTCGGTTTCGTACATGCCTACGACCTCACGCACATCCTGGCGCGCGCCATCGACATGGCCGGCACCACCGACCGCGCCTCGGTCCGCGACGCGCTGGAGAGGGTGGAGAACCACAAGGGGCTGGTGAAGACGTTCGAGCGCCCGTTCACCCCCGCCCGGCACGAGGCCCTCGGCCCCGACGAACTGCTGATGGCCCGCTTCGACCGGCGCGGCGTGCTGGTGCCGGTCGAGTGACCGCCTTGCGCCACAGGCTGGCCGCGGGTCCGCTGGCGCGCCGGTTCGCGCTGGCCGCGGCGACGCTGTCGGTGGTGCTGGCGGTGCTGGTGGGGGCGGCGCTGCACACCCTGTCCAGCATGCGCCTGATCGACCAGCACCGGGGCAACGTGCAGGCCAGCGCCGCCCTGGTCGCCCGCCAGACGGAGGGGCTGCTGGCCGCGCTGGCCGGGACGCTGGGGGAGCTGTCGGAGAACAGCGTGCTGGCCACCGCCCTGGTCGACAGCGCCGGCAAGGAAACCTACCTGTTCCCTTTCCTGCGCAGCTTCGACCACGTGGCCGGCGTGCCGGTGTCGCTGGTCTTCACCGACTTCGAAGGCGTGCCGATCGCCAACAACGGGCGCCCCACCATGTCGGGGCGCGACATGGCGTGGCTCGCCCAGGCGATGGCGGCCGGGCATTCCACCGCCACGGCGGTGGAGGAGGGCGGAAAGCCCCACATCCTGGCGGCCGAGATGCTGATCTACTCGCGCACCGCCTCGCCGGAGGGGGCGCTGCTCTACAAGCTGCCGTTCGACGCGCTGGTCCTGCACCCGGAGGCGCGGCTGCTGCACGCCGGCTCGCCCCCGCCGCCCCCGGCGGGCGAGGGGCGGATCGCCGTGCAGGTGCCGCTGCGCGCGCCGGAGCGGCTGGCCCACCTCGGCCTCGTCCTGCACCTGGAGGCGCCGGCGGCGCCCGCCGCCCCGCTCGCCATCGGCCTGCCGGCCTACGCGCTGCCGGCCTACGCCCTGATGGCCCTGGCCGCGCTGGCGGCCATCCTGCTGGGCAGCCGCGTCGCCGGCCACCATCTGACCCGTTCGCTGCGCGACCTGGAGCGGCTGGCCGGCGCCATTGTGCGCGAGGGCTTCACCGGCCAGCGCGCCCAGGTCCGCGGCGAGGACGAGGTCGGCAGCCTCGCCCGCGCCTTCAACGCCATGCTCGACCGCATCGCCGCCATGCAGGAGGAGCGCGAAAGCCAGGCCGAGGAGGAGATCGCCATCCAGCGCACGCTGACCCGCCACGCCGAGCAGGCCCGCGCCGAGGCGGAGGCGGCCAAGAACGAGGCCGAACGCTCCCGCCAGGAGGCGGTGATGGCGCTGATCACGGCGGAGCGCGCCAACGAGGCCAAGACCCGCTTCCTGGCGGCGGCCAGCCACGACCTGCGCCAGCCGGTGCAGTCGCTGGTGCTGCTCACCGCCTCGCTGGCGGCCCGGCTGGAGGGGCACCCGGCGGCGGCGCTGCTGGACAGTCTGCAGGCCTCCGTCGACGCGCTGTGCCGGCTGCTGGAGGCGCTGCTCGACGTCTCCAAGCTGGACGCCGGCACGGTGCCGGCCAACCTGCGGCCGGTGCCGGCGTCCGCCGTCCTGCAGGGGCTGGCGGCGGAATACCGGCTGCGCGCCGAGGAGAAGGGGCTGCGGTTCCGCGCGGTGCCGTCCTCGCTGACGCTGCGCACCGACCCGGCGCTGCTGGAGCGGGTCCTGCGCAACCTGCTGGAGAACGCGCTGCGCTACACCGACCGGGGGGAGATCCTGCTGGGCTGCCGGCGCCACGGCGACCGCATCCTGATCCAGGTGCACGACACCGGCGTCGGCATCCCGGCCGAGCATCTGGAGCGCATCTTCCTGGAGTTCTACCAGGTGTCCAACCCGGCCCGCGACCGCGGCAAAGGGCTGGGTCTGGGGCTGGCCATCGTCGACCGCCTGGCGCGGCTGCTGGGCTGCCGGGTGCGCGTCACCTCGCGGCCCGGCCGGGGGTCGTGCTTCATGGTGGAGGTGCCGCTGGGCGCGGGTGCCGCGCCCGAGGTGCCGCCGCCGCCGCCGCCGGTGCCGGCGGCGCACGCCGTGGGGCCGGGCATTGCCGTGGTCATCGACGACGACCCGCTGGTCCGCCAGGGGCTGGCCTTGCTGATCGAGCAGTCGGGCTGGCGGGTCGTCGCGGCGGAGAGCGCGCGGGACGCCATCGACCGGCTGGCGGCCGGCCCCCCCGGCGCACCCAAGCTGGCGCCGACGCTGGTCATCGCCGACTACCGGCTGGAGGGCGGGGCGACCGGCCTGGACGCCCTGCGCGCGGTGGAGGCGTGGGTGGACCGGCCGTTGCTGTGCGTCGTGCTGACCGGCGACACGGCGCCGGAGCGCATCGCCGACGCCGAGGCCAGCGGCTACCGCATCCTGCACAAGCCGCTGGCGGTGCGCGACCTGCTGGCCCTGCTGGCCGAGGCGTCGGCCGGCGTGGCGCCGGCCGTCATGCATCCGTGAGGCGGATCAGGCGCTTGCCCAGGTTCTCGCCGCGGTAGAGGCCGGCGATGGCGCCGGGGGCCTGCTCGATGCCGTCCAGGATGTCCTCGCGGTGGCGCAGTTTGCCGGCCCGCAGCCAGTCGGCCAGTCGGGCCACGGCGGCGTCGAACTTCGCGGCGTGGTCGAAGAACAGGAAGCCCTGCATGCGGGCGCGCTTGACCAGGATGTGCCGCTCCACGCGCGGCCCCACCGGCGGCGGGTCCCAGCTGGCGATGGACGCGGTGCCGCAGACCACCACGCGGGCCCCGATGGCGAGGTGCGGGTGGACGGCGTCGCTGACCGCCCCGGCGGTGTTGTCGAAGTAGACGTGCACCCCGTCCGGGCAGGCCGCCGCGACCGCCGCCGACAGGTCGGATTCCGCCTTGTAGTCCAGCGCGGCGTCGTAGCCGAACTCGGCGCGGCAGAGGTCCACCTTCTCCGGCCCGCCCGTGATGCCGACGGTGCGGCAGCCCAGCAGCTTGGCGATCTGCCCGACCGCGGCGCCCACCGACCCGGCGGCGGTGGAGACGACCACCGTCTCGCCCGCCTTCGGCTGGCCGATCTCGGTCAGGCCCAGGTAGGCGGTGATGCCGTTGAGGCCGAGGATGCCCAGCGAGGCCGACAGCGGCAGGTCGTGTTCGCGCACCTTGCGGATGACGCTGCGGCCGTCGGAGACGGCGTAGCGCTGCCAGCCGAACAGTCCCATCACCCGCTCCCCCACGGGGTAGTCGGGGTGCCGGCTCTCCACCACCTCGCCCGCCGCGAAGGAGCGCATGACCTCGCCCAGGCCGACGGGGGTGGAGTAGTTGCCGACCGCCGAGACCCAGCCGCGCATCGCCGGGTCCACCGACAGGTAGTCGTTGCGCACGCGGAACTGCCCGGCGGTGAGCGGCTCCAGCGGCGCCTCGGCCATCTCGAAATGCTCGGCCTGCGGGATGCCGTCGGGGCGGGCGCGCAGGCGGATCTGGCGGTTCAGGGTCGGCATGGACGGCTCCTCCCAGGGGCGAATGCAACCGGATGCAACATCATGCAACGGATTTCGGGATGTGTTTCATTCGGGCACGCTGTTCATTTTCGGTCATCACGCGCGCTCCGGGTGTGGTTGGGAGCCTCCAGTATGGCCGCTCGTTAGGAATATTGTCAACGGCGTGGAGGCCGGGGGCAATCGCTTGAAAGCCCCTCCCCCCGCGGCGGGAGAGGGGTTGGGGGGAGGGGAATTTTTTTGCCACAGATGAACACAGATGGACACAGATGAAGGCTGATCAGGCACCCATCAGCGGGCTCTGCACGAGCATCTGAGGAAATCTGTGTTCATCTGTGTCCATCTGTGGCCCCCAATTGCTGGCCGATCGGCGGATGGGCGGGAAAAGGTACCGCTCAACCGATTGGCCCTGGGCGAAAACGTTGGCATGGCCCCAAAAAGAGGTGGACGGCGTCTGGTTATGTGTACGAAGAAATTGTAAGAACGTGGCCGTGTTCGAAAGTTGCGGTCACGGCAGCAGTGGAGACGCGAGCATGTCCGCCATCGACGCAGCGAAGACCCCGGCGCAACCGGTCCCGCGCTTCCGCCGGCTGGTCTGGCTGATGCCGGCGGCCTTCGCGCCGCACATCGTGGAGGAATACGGGACCGGCTTCCCGGTCTGGGTCGAGCAGACGCTGGGCGGGGCCATGACGGGCGGGGCGTTCCTGCTGAACAACGCCGTCTTCATGCTGATCCTGCTCAGCCTGACGGCGTGGGCGGCGTGGCGGCCATCGCCGGTGTCGGCCTTCGCGCTGCTGTCGTGGTCCAGCGGGAACCTGTTCTGGAACTTCGTCTTCCATCTGGTGACCACGGTGCTCTACGACCGGTACTCGCCGGGCCTGATGACGGCGGTCCTGCTGTACCTCCCCGTTTCCGTGGCGGTGGCGTGGGCGGCGCTGAACGAACGCGTGCTGCCGCGCGCGGCGTTCGCCGGGGCGGTGTCGATCGGGGGAGCGCTGATGCTGCTGGTGATCTGGGTCGGCCTCTACCGGATGGGCGCCTGACCGTCCGCAGGGGTGGCACGGGGAACGAAGCGGGTGGGGGGGTGTTGGACCCCGGCCACCTTGCCGGGAGATCCGCATGCCGCTCCTGCGACCCGATGTGTTGATCCGTGCCCATGCCGCGTGATGTGCCGCGTGATGTGCCGGGCGGGCTGGCGGCGCTGCTCGCCGGGCCGGCGGGGGTGGCCGTCGACGTGTTCGGCGCGCCGGAGGGGCAGGACGCCCGCGCGCTTGCCGCGCTGGCCGGGGCTGCGGGCGCTGCCGGCGTGCTGCACGTGGCGGCCGACGCGCGGCGGGTGATGCGGCTGCGCGCGGCGCTGGCGTTCTTCGCGCCGGAGGTCGAGGCGCTGGTCCTGCCGGCGTGGGACGCGCTGCCCTACGACCGGGTGTCGCCGGGTGCTGCGGTGATGGCGGCGCGGGCGCTGGCCGTGGCGCGGTTGAGGGCGCCGGCCACGCGGCCGCGCGTGCTGCTGACCACGGCGCGGGCGGCGCTGCTGCGGATGCCGACGCGCGACGCGCTGGCGGCGGCGGTGCTGCGGCTGGCGCCGGGCGACGCGATGGACGCCGCGACGCTGGCCGATCACCTGCGCCGGCATGGCTACGTGCCCACGGCGCACCCGCGCGAGGCGGGCGAGTTCGCCGGCGATCCCGACCGCGTCGACGTGCTGCCGCCGTGCGGCGGTCCGGGGCTGCGGCTGGAGCTGTCGGGCGCGCGCGTCGCCGCCGTCCGCGCCTTCGACCCGCAGGACCCGGAGGCGGAGGGGGAGGAGTTGGCGGAGGCGGTGCTGCCGCCCGCCTCCGAAGTGGCGCTCGACGCCGAGGCGGCGGCGCGCTTCCGCGCCAGTTACGCCGAGCTGTTCGGGCACGAGGCGGCGGCGGAGGATCCGCTGCCGGCGGCCATCGCGGCGGGGCGGCGGCCGGCGGGGGTGGAGCACTGGCTGCCGCTGTTCCTGGCCGGGACCGAGACGATCTTCGACCTGCTGCCCGACGCGGCGGTGACCCTGGACGACGACGTGGAGGCCGCGCGCGACGCCCGGCTGGCCCAGATCGCCCACGTCTACGAGGCGCGCGCGGGCGCGCTGGCGGCGGGCACGCGGGCGCGGCTGGCGCCGTACCGCCCGGTGCCGCCGCGCCTGGCCTTCCTGGACGGCGCGGCGTGGGAGGAGGCGTTGTCCGGCCGGCGCGTCGCGGTGCTGCGGCCGGAGCCGCCGCCGGAGGGAGAGGTCGCGGCCGATGCCGGCGGGCGTCCGCTGGGCGACACGCCGGCCGCCGTGCTGGAACGGCTGCGCGCGCTGGCGGGCGAGGGGCATCGCATCCTGCTGGCCGGCGGCCGGGCGGAGGAGCGGCGCGCCGTGCAGCGGCGCCTGCGCCGCGCCGGCTTCGACCGGTTCGCGCCGGTTGCCTCGTGGGACGAAGCCATCGGCGTGACGGCTGGCGCGGTGGTGGTCGCGCCGCTGGAGCTGGAGGCCGGCTTTGTCGCCGAGGGCATGGCGGTGGTGGCGCACGCCGACCTCGACGCCGAGGCGCGCGCCGACGCCGAACGCCGGGCGGAGCGGGAGGAGGCGGACTTTGAGACCGCCGGCATCGCCGACACCGATCTGGCGATCGGCAGCCTCGCCGTGCACCTCGACCACGGCATCGGCCTGTGCGAGGGGCTGGAGACGGTGGAGGGCACGGGCGTGCCGCACGACTGCCTGCGCCTCGTCTACCGTGATGGGGATTCGCTGCTGGTGCCGGTGGAGAACCTGGACCTCGTCTGGCCCTTCCGCGGCAGCCCGGAGACGGTGCGCCTGGACGATCTGGGCGCTACCGTGGGATCGGGCGCGTGGCTGCGCCGCCGCGACGCGGTGCGCGACGCCGTGCGCGTCGGCGCCGAGGCGTTGGTGCGCACGGAGGCCGAGCGGCGCACGGCGCGGGTGGAGCCGATCCGCCCGCCGCGCGGCGCGTGGCGGCGCTTCACCGGCGGCTTCCCGTTCGAGGAGACGCCGGATCAGGCGAAGGCCATCGCGGCGGTGCTGGGCGACCTCGCGTCCGGACGGCCGATGGACCGGCTGGTGTGCGGCGACGTCGGCTTCGGCAAGACGGAGGTGGCGCTGCGCGCCGCCTTCGCCGTGGCGAACGCCGGGCGGCAGGCGGCGGTGGTGGTGCCGACCACGCCGCTGGCCCGCCAGCATTTCGAGGAGTTCTGCGAGCGCTTCGCCGGCTTCCCCGTGGAGGTCGAGCAATTGTCCCGCGCCGTGGGTGTGGCGGAGGCGCGGCGGGTGCGCGACGGGCTGGCGTCGGGGGCGGTGCGCGTGGTGGTGGGCACGCACGCGCTGCTGGCGCCGTCCGTGCGCTTCGCCGACCTGGGCCTGCTGGTGGTGGACGAGGAGCACCGGCTGGGCGTGCGGCAGAAGGAACGGCTGCGGCAGCTGGGGGCCGGCACGCACGTGCTGACCATGACGGCGACGCCGATTCCGCGCACGCTGCAGCTGGCCGTGGCGGGCCTGCGCGACGTCAGCATCATCGCCACCGCCCCCGGTACGCGGCGCCCCGTGCGCACGGTGGCCGACGCGTGGGACGACGATGCGGTGCGCGACGCCCTGCTGCGCGAGCGGGCGCGCGGCGGGCAGAGCTTCTGCGTCACCCCGCGCGTGGAGGACCTGGAGGGGCTGCGCGACCGGCTGGAGGGGCTGGCGCCGGGGCTGCGCATCGTCACGGCGCACGGCAAGCTGCCGGTGGCCGAACTGGACGAGGCGATGACCGGCTTCGCCGAGGGCGAGGGGGACGTGCTGCTGGCCACCAACATCATCGAGTCGGGGCTGAACATCCCGCGCGCCAACACGCTGGTCGTCCACCGCGCCGACCTGTTCGGGCTGGCGCAGCTGCACCAGCTGCGCGGCCGGGTCGGGCGCGGTGCGGTGCGCGGGCACGCGTGGTTCACCTGGGACCCCGCCCGCCCGCCGACCGGTCCGGCGCGCGAGCGGCTGCACGTGCTGGCGACGCTGGACCGTCCGGGGGCGGGGTTCGAACTGGCGGCGCGCGACATGGACATCCGCGGGGCCGGCGACCTGCTGGGCGAGGCGCAGTCCGGCCACCTGGAGGCGGTGGGGGCCGAGCTGTTCCAGGAGCTGCTGAACCGCGCCGTGGCGGCGGCCCGCGAGGGGCGGGAGATGGAAGACGTGTGGGCGCCGCGCCTCGGCCTCGACGTGGCGGTGCGGATTCCGGAGGCGTACGTGCCCGAGCCGGGGGCGCGGCTGGCGCTGTACCGGCGGCTGGCGACGCTGGACGATGCCGACGCGGTGGAAGGCTTCGCCGGCGACCTGGAGGAACGCTTCGGCCCGTTGCCGGCGGAGGTGGCGGTGCTGCTGGAGGTGGCCGGGCTGAAGGCGCTGTGCCGCCGCGCCGGGGTGGAGCAGCTGGACGTCGGCCCGGCCGGCGCGGTGCTGGGCCTGCGCGACGGTGCGGTGGCGGAACGCCTCGCCGCGGCGCGCCCGGACGTGAAGCGCCGCCCGGACGGGCGGCTGGTGCTGAGCGCGGGGGACCGCGACGCCGCGGCCTTCCGCGCGGCGGTGCGGGAGGTTCTGGGGGAGTTGGCGGCGATGTGAAGGGAACGTTGGATTTTCGCTGCGCTCAGAAGAAACAAGGAGCAGGTGCTCCTCATAGCCCCTCCCCCCTTGACGGGGGAGGGGTTGGGGAGAGGGTGGTTACGCCTCTCACGCTGGCCGAAGGCCAGCGCTGCCGGCGTCAGGCGGATGCCTTTGGCATCCGCTGAGAGCCCGGTAGGGCGGAAATGACTCATGTCCCGGCTGTCGCCGGTAATCCCCCCTCTCCCCCTCTCCCCAACCCCTCTCCCGCGAGGGGAGAGGGGCTTTGTCCTCGTTTCATCCCGCTGCGGGTCGATGCGCTCGCCGGTGGGAACTCAACCCAACCTGCGACGGACCGGTAGGTTGGGTTGAGCGCAGCGAAAACCCAACGTCAGCCTGCATATCATACCCCCGCCGGCTCCTCCATCCGCCGCGCCGCCCGCGCGCTGGCCTCGTCGGTCCAGGCGGCGCGGGCGGGGGAGGCGGGGGTGTTCCAGCGGGACAGGCGGGCGGTGAGGTAGCCGGTGGCGCCGCCCCACACCACGTGCGCGGCCAGCATCATCGCCACGCGCCGCGCCGGGTGCTCGGTCGCCGGGCGCAGGATGCGCAGCGCCGGGATCCAGCCCAGGTAGCTGGCCCCCCACACGGCGAGGCCGTAGCCGACGCCGGCCAGCACCGGCGGGGCGCCGGTGGCGCGGATGACCGGCGCGCAGCCGGCGCCCACGGCGGCGCCGTAGGCGTAGTGGGCGGACAGGGCCAGCCCCTTGTGCTGGCGTTCGCTCAGGTCGTCGGCGACGCCCGCGGCGGCGGACACGCGTTCGGTGATGAGACGCGGCGGCAGGGGGTAGCGCTCCGCCCGGGGCAGGCGGCGGTGCATGCGGTTCATCGCCCAGGTCATCGGCACCGTGGCGATGGCGCCGGCCAGCGCGCCGGCAAGGTAACGGTTCATGGCAGGGGTCCCCCGGTCAGGTCGGCGCGTCAGGTCGGCGCGTGCCAGAGCTGCGCGAAGCGCGCCAGCCGGGCGCTGAACAGGCGGAGCTGCTGAGGCGGCGGCGCCGTCGTGATGCCGGCCAGCGCCTCGCCGATGGCGCCGATGGAGGCCAGCAGCACATCGGGCGCGAAGGGCTTGCGCAGGATGCCGATGGTGGCGCGGCCGGCATCCTCGGGCACGACGTCGTAGCCGGTGACCAGGAGGCAGGGCACCGCGAACTCGTCCAGGCGGCGGGCGAGGCCCAGGCCGTTCTCCCCGCCGGGCAGGGCCAGATCGACCAGGGCCAGGTTGGGGCGGTCGCGCTCGGCGATCCGCGCGGCCTTGGCGGCGTGCCGGACGGGGCCCAGCACCGCGTGCCCGGCCTGTTCCAGGACGGCGCGCATGGCCGACCCGATCATCGGGTCGTCCTCGACAACGAGCAAACGCACGGCGATCTCTCTTTCCACATGCCGGCAGGGGCGCCGGTCTTGTCTGCGAACCACTCGCATAATGAACACGCGAGTCCGGCCTCGGGTTCGCCGCGTTCCCCGACGGTGCACGTTCTTTTGCCGGCCTTGTACGGTCAGGCGCGCGGGGCGGTGCGCGGTTCACTCCGCCGCCTCGGGCGGGCGGTGGGCGCGGGGGCGGGGCTCGGCGCGGCACAGCGCCACCGGCTCCCTGAAGGTGAGGGTGCGGTAGGGGAAGGGGATCTCGATGCCGGCCTCGTCCAGGGCGCGCTTGACCGCCGCCACCACCTCGTCGCGGGAGCGGCGGATGTCCACGGGCTTGGAGCCGGTCCACCACGTCACCTCGAAGTCCACGCTGCTGTCGCCGAAGGCCTTGGCGAAGATCTGCACCTCGCGGTCGCGGCGCACGCTGGGCAGCGCCTCCACCGCCGTGCGGATCACGGCGCGGGCCGCGTCCACGTCCTCGCCATAGGCGATGCCGCAGGTGATGGTGGTGCGGCGGTGGTCCAGGTCGGTCAGCACGTTGACCGGCTCGCGGTACAGCATGGCGTTGGGCACCACCACGCGCACGCCGTCGGTCTGGCGGATGTGGGTGTCGCGGATGGTGATCTCCTCCACCCGCCCCTCGATGCCGTTGCAGTCGATGAAGTCGCCCAGGCGGAACGGCTCGCGGTACAGGATCAGGACGCCGGCGATGAAGTTCTCCAGGATGTCCTTGAAGGCGAAGCCGATGGCGATGGAGCCCAGGCCCAGCGCCGTCACCACCTGCCCCGGGCTGATGCCGGGAAAGGCGATCACCGCCGCGATCAGCAGCCCGCCCAGCCAGATGACGGTGGAGGCCAGCTTTTCCAGCACGTCGGCCAGCGAGCGGCGCATGCGCGTGCGGCCCAGGCCGCGGCGGAACAGGCGCGCGGCGACGCGGGCCAGCGCCCAGGTGACCGCCAGAACGACCAGCGCCATGCCGTATTGCGGCAGGCTGGCGATGAAGCTGGCGATGATCTGGTAGATGCGGTTCTCGACGATCGCCTCGGCGTCCACGGTGGTCCTCCCGCTGTTCCGTCATGGGGAACAACAGGAGGACCCGCCGGGGCGTGCCTTAGCGCTGCTTCAGGTAGGCGATCACGTTTTCCGGCGCGGATTCGCCGTACGGGTCGCCGTTCTGCCCCTCGTCGTTGATGCCCGGCTCCTCGAACCACTTCTCGATGAGGCCGTCGTTCACCACCATGGCGTAGCGCCAGCTGCGCAGGCCGAAGCCGACGTGGCGCTTGTCGATCAGCATGCCCATGCGGCGGGTGAAGTCGCCGTTGCCGTCGGGGATCAGCTTGACCTTGGACAGGTTCAGGCTCTTGCCCCACTGGAACATGACGAAGGCGTCGTTGACGGACAGGCAATAGACCTCGTCCACGCCCAGAGCGCGGATCTCCTCGTACAGGCGCTCGAAGGCCGGGCACTGCTCGTTGGAGCAGGTCGGCGTGAAGGCGCCGGGAAGCGAGAAGACGACGGCGCGCTTGCCGGCGAACAGCTCGTCGCTGCGCACGTCCTGCCAGCGGAACGGGTTCGGCCCGCCCACGCTTTCATCGCGCACGCGGGTCTTGAAGACGACGGAGGGGATACGGCGGCCTTGCATATGGGGCTCCTTATGATGGTGGGGGCGTCAGCCGCGGCCGATCAGGCTGCGGTCGAGATGGCGCAGCAGGTCTTCCGGCCCAGCGTACAGTTCCGCGCAGCCGGCGTCGCGCAGCTCGGCTGCGGCAAATCCGCCGCACAGCAACCCGATGCTGCGCAGGCCGGCGTTGGCCGCCGCCTTGGCGTCCCACGGCGAATCGCCGACGACGACGACCTGGTCCTTCGGCAGGTCCAGGCGCGCCAGCGCCGCCTCGAAGATGTCCGGGTGCGGCTTGGAGCGTTCGGCGTCGTCGGACGAGGTTTCCGTGTCGACGAGGTCGTCGATGTCGGCGGCGCGCTTGTAATGCGCCAGCTCGTCGCCCTTGGCGGAGGAGGCGAGTGCCACGCGCTTGCCGTCGGCGCGCAGCTGCTGGAACAGCGCGCGCACGCGGTGGAAGCCGCGCACCTGCTTCATGTACTTGCGCTTGAACAGGTCGTGGCGGAAGGCGTCGATCTCCGCCTCCTTTTGCTCCAGCACGTCGGCGGGCACGAAGACCGGCATGATCTGGTCGCCGCCCTTGCCGATCTGGCCGCGCACCGCGTCGAAATCCGCCGGATGGCCGAAGTGGGCGAAGGTCTCCTGCCACGCCGCCGCGTGCAGGTCCACCGAATCGACCAGCGTCCCGTCCACGTCGAAGATCACGCCCCGGATCATGCGCCCTCCCATGCGTCCTCCTTGGTCTTGCGGAAGGCTCAACACGCGCAGCGGCGCTTTCTCTCGCCCGGCTGTTGGCGGTGAACGCGACACGGAACGGAGGATGCGGGATGAAGCTGGACTGGCTGGCGGAACCGGCGGACGGGGCGCACGACGGGGCGCCGGACGGGGCGGAGGCAATGGCCGCCGTGGCGGCCGGCTGCGCGTTGCTGGCGGTGGCGGAGGGGGCGGACGCGGACGCCATCCGCGCCCGGCTGGACGGCGCGCCGGCCGCCACGTTCGACGAAGCGCTGCAGCGCCTGCGCGCGGGCGGCCCGGTGGCGGAGGACGAGGCGCTGACCACCGTGCGCGCGGTGAAGGGCGACGCCGCGCAGGCGCAGGCGGTGGCCCGCGCCTGCTGCCGGCGTGCCGCGAACGGGGACGAGCTGGCGCCGGCGCAGGTGGCGGCGGCCCGCCGGATCTGCGAGGCGCTGAACCTCAGCCCGACGCAGTTCGGGTTCTAGACGTCGTAGATCGGCCCCGGCGTCTTCTTGTTGGCGCCGCCGGCCTTGTCTTCTTCCTGTTCGGTCAGGGTCTTGTCGCGGTTCTGGTCGCTGTCCTGGTCGCCGCCGGGGTTGGCGGGCCGGTCGGCGGCGGGCTTGCGATTCGGATCGTCGGCCATGGCGTGCCTCGTGCGGTGAATGGGATGGCCCATCAACCGGCGGAGCACGCGAATGTTACCACCACTTGGGCGGCGGGCCGTCGTAGCGGGGGATGATCTCCTCGACCGGGATGTCGTCGGCGCCGGTCTTGCGGCCGAGGTCGGCGAGAAGGCGGTCGCGCACCGCGTTGCGCCCGTCCACCTCAGGCTTTCCGGCGGCGGGCTTCTTGGCGCGCGTGCCGTTGAGTGCGGCGAGGAAGCCGGTGGCGCCGCCGCCGGCGCGGCGGGCGGCGGCCGGGCGGGGTGCCCGCTGCTGGGCGGTGATGGGCGGGGCGGGGATCGGCAGGCGGCCGCGCTCGGTGCGGGCGATGGTGTGCGCCCGCTCGACGATGCGGGTGCGCAGCTCGCGGTCCAGCGAATCGAAGGCGGTGACGGCGTACTCCAGATCCTCCGGCGAGCGCGAGGCGTAGGCGCGCGACAGCGCGTCGGCGGTCTGGTGGAACTCGACGATGCCCGGGATGCGCTCGCGCTCGACCGCGGCGGCCAGAACCTGGATCGCCTGCAGGGTACCGTCGTCGAGAAGCCCGGCGGAGGAGTATGCGGTCGGCATGGCGGATCGGGGACTTTGGATCGGGGACGTTGAGTCTGCGAATGAAGGATCGCAGCCAACTATCTGATTCCACTGTCAAGCCGGTCAACGTCGTCGATGCGCTATCCTGCACTTTCCCGATCGCTGTTGCAGGAACGACTCACCCGCGGGTTGCGCCGCCACCTTTACAGCCGGCGCCGCACCACCTCGGCGATTTCGGCGTCGGTAAGCACCAGCGGGTTGGTCTTCATGCTGGACCCGCGGCTGTTGGCGACGATGCGGTCCACGTCCCCCGCGCCGACGCCGAAGGTCGAGAGGCGCGGCAGGGCCAGCCGGTCCTGCCACGCGCGCAGCAGGCCGACCAGCGTGTCCAGCGCCTCCGCGTCGCGGGCGTGGCCGCTGAGGCCTCCCAGCAGGCGGCCGACGCGGGCGTACTTGCGCAGGGCCGGCGAATCGGGGGCGCGGGCGCGCAGGGCGGCGACGTTCACGTCGGTGGCGTCGGCCACCAGCGTGCCGCAGACCACGCCGTGCGGGATCGGGAAGAAGGCACCCAGCGGCGAGGCCAGCCCGTGCACCGAGCCCAGCCCCGTCTGCGCCAGGCAAATGCCGGACAGGAGTGCGGCGTAGGCCAGCTGGCTGCGCCCGGCCGGCGCGTCGGCGCCGCCCTGCCACGCGGCGAAGAAGCCGGCGGCGAAGGCCTCCAGCCCCGACCACGCCAGCGCGTCGGTCATCGGGTTGGCGCGCGTGGAGACGTAGGATTCCAGGAGCTGCGTGAAGGCGTCCATGCCGTTGGCGGCGATCAGGGCGGGCGGACAGCCGTCCAGCAGATCCGGGTCCACCAGCGCCAGCCGCGCCACGAGGTCGTCGTGGCGGAAGGACTTCTTGAAGCCGTCGGCGCCGGATCGGCTGAGCACCGCGTTCTTGGTCGCCTCGCTGCCGGTGCCGGCGGTGGTGGGAACGGCGATGAAGGGCAGCGCCGGGCCGCGGTAGGGCAGCTCCGGCCCCACGCCCTCCAGGTGGTCCATGACGGAGTTGCCGGGCACCAGCAGCCCGGCCACCGCCTTGGCGAAGTCCAGCGCGGCGCCGCCGCCGATGCCGACCACCACGTCGAATCCGCCGGCCCGGTGTTCGGCCACCGCCGCGTCCACCTGTTCGGGCGTCGGCTCGCCGGCCACGCTCGCCGTGGCCCAGGACACGCCGGCCGTGGCGAGGCCGTCGGTCAGCGCCTGCCACCGGGGCGTGGCGCGGAACGACGCGCTGCCGGTCACCAGCAGGGCGCGGGTGCCCAGCGCCGCCACCTCGGCCGGCAGCGTGGCGACGGTGCCGGCGCCGAAGACGATGCGCGGCAGGCGGGCGATGCCGAAGGGGGCGAGCAGGGCGGGGGACACGGGCGGCGGGCTCCGGTGGGCGGGCGGGAACGGGCGCGCAGGGTACCCCGGCGGCCGGCGGGGCGGAAGGGGAACCCCATGGCGGGCACGGGGTTTTAAGTCCCAGCGTGACCGAAGCAACGGGAGAAAGGACAAGGGTCCGATGGACATCTACGACCGGATCGAGCAGGACCACGACACGCTGCGCACCATGCTGACCCGCATCGCCGACGCGCCGGAGGACGACAAGGCGGGCCGCCGCATGCTGTTCGAGCAGCTCCAGCGCGAGTTGTGGGCGCACCACAAGGTGGAGGAGACGGTCTTCTACGCCGCCATCGTCAACGCCCGCGCCACCCGCCAGGAAGCGGCCGAGGGGCTGAACGAGCACCACATGATCGACACGCTGCTGGGCGAGGTGAACCTGATGCCGGTGGACGGCACCGCCTGGAAGGCCAAGGTGCAGGTCCTCGACGAACTCGTCCGCCACCACCTGGACGAGGAGGAGGACGAGCTGTTCAAGGAGGCCCGCGACGTCCTGCCCGACGAGAAGGCGCAGGAACTGGCCAAGCAGTTCGACGAGCGCAAGGCGCACGCCGTGGCGGCGCTGGCCCCCGTCAAGGCGGAGTCCGGCCGGAGCCAGAGCGCCGCGTAGCCCGCCCGAAGGAGGGGTGGCAGCCCCCGAAATTTCAAAAGCTTGGCCGCGTGCGCCGCTGGAACGGGCCGGGGGCGGGGATGTTGCACCTCCATCGCAACACAGCGGGGGAGACCGCGGTCATGGGCGAGGCGGCAGGGGACACGGGCGCGCCGCTCCGTGATGGTGCGGGGGTCCTGCGCCGGCACAACGTCACGGTCAGCGGCGCGACGGCCGGCGAGGCGGCGACGGTGGTGCTCGGCCATGGCTTCGCCACCGACCAGCGCATCTGGCGCCGCATCCGCCCGTGGCTCGACCGCCGTTTCCGCACCGTCGCCTTCGACATGGCCGGCTGCGGCGGGGCCGCGCCGGACAGCCACGACCCCATCCGCCACGCCACGCCGGGCGGCCACGCGGACGACCTGCTGGCCATCCTCGACGCGCTGGGCATCGCGCGCTGCGTCTACCTGGGCCACGACGCCGGGGCGATGGCCGGCGCCCTGGCGGCGGTGGAGGCGCCGCAGCGGTTCGAGCGCATGGTGCTGCTGGCGCCGTCGCCGTGCCTGGTGACCCGGCGCGGCTACCGGGCCGGCCTGCCGCCGCAGGCGGCGCAGGCCATCGTCGGCGCCATGACGGCCAACTACGCCGCCTGGGCGCGCGAGTTCGCGGCCCTGGCGGTGGGCGGCGCGCCGGGGTGCGCCGCGGCGGTGGAGGTGGCGAACTGCCTGTCGGCGCTGCGCCCCGACGTCGCCTTCCAGCAGGCGGTGGCGGTGTTCCAGTCCGACCTGCGCGGCTGGATCGACGGCCTCGCCGTGCCGGCCGCCATCGTGCACGCGCAGGGCGACCCGCTGGTGCCGCTGGACGCCGTCTGCCATTTGCAGCGGGTGTGGCCGGCCGCGGCGCTGGAGGTGCTGCCGGTGGGCGGCCACCTGCCGCACCTGACGGCGTCCGACCGGGTGATCAGCGTCCTGGTGCGGCACCTGAAGGGGGTCGCGGCGGCGTAGGGGAATCGCTTGAAAGCCCCTCCCCCTTGGCGGGGGAGGGGTTGGGGAGAGGGGGATTACGGCCGGTAGGCCGGAAAAGACTCATGTTCCGCCTGCCGGCGGCTATCCCCCTCTCCCCAACCCCTCTCCCGCGAGGGGAGAGGGGCTTTCCAGCGATCGCCCTGCCCCGCACGCCCTCTTTACGACGGCTTGTGTTCGACCGCCTCCGCGTCGTTGTCCTTCATGCCGGACTTGAAGCTCTTGATGCCCTTGGCGAGGTCGCCCATGACGGCCGGCAGCTTGCCGGCGCCGAACAGCAGCAGGACCAGGGCGAGGACGACGAGCCAGTGCATCAGGCTGAAACTGCCCATAACGAACACTCCGATCAGGAAACCAGGGAACCGAGGGTGAGGATCGTGCCGTCCGGCCGCGTCAGCCGGGCGCCGATATCCGGAAGGCCGCGCAGCAACCCGGCGGCGCGGTCGTGCGCAAGGACGGACAGCGCGGTGGACAGCGCGTCCGCCGTGGTGGCGTCGGGTGCGGCCACGGTGACCGCCGCCCAGCGCGTGGCGGACCGGCCGTTGGCCGGGTCGAACAAATGGGTGAAGCGCCCGGCCGCATCGAAGCGCGTGCCATGGCCGCCCGACGTCGCCACCGCGCGATTGTCGATCGCCAGCGTGGCGCCGGGGCCGCCGCGCAGCGGGTCCTCCAGACCGACCGTCCAGGGCCGGCCGTCCGGGTGGCCGTCCAGCGCGCGGATCTCGCCCAGGTCGACCAGCACGCGGGTCATGCCCTCGGCGCGCAGGCGCTCGGCCACGCGGTCGGTGACGTAGCCCTGGGCGATGCCGTTCAGCGTCACCGCCATGCCGCGCCGGGCGAAGGAAATGCGCTCCGCCGAGACCTGCAAGGCGCGGTAATCGACCAGCCGCCGTGCCGCATCCACCGCCGTCGCGGGCGGCCCGGCCGGATCGGCGCCGGGGCGGGCGAAGTGGCCGGCGTAGAGCTGCCAGAGCGGCTGCACGGTGACGTCGAACGCCCCTTCGCTGCGCCGGCCCCAGGCCACCGCTTCCTCCAGCAGGCGCACGAGGTCGCCGGGCGGGTCGCGCAGTTCGCCGTCGCGGTTCAGGCGCGCCAGCGCGGAATCGGCGCGGTACAGGCTGAACACCTTCTCCAGCCGCGCCACCTCCTCCAGGCACAGGCGGATCAGCCGGTCGGCCTCGCCCCGGTCCGGGTGGTGCAGCTGGATCGCCGCGTCGGCCCCCAGCGCCGCGCCGCGCCACACGTGCGGCGCCGTCCCGGCGGCGCGCAGCACGCCGGGCATCAGCGCCATGCCGGCCGCGGCGGCGCTGATCGCCAGGAAGCGGCGGCGGGGCAGGGGGGCGTTCATCGCGTGACCCCGTGTTGGCCGGCGCCGTGCCCGCCGGGCTTGTGCGCGACGTGCTGGTCGCCGGAATGGCCGCCCGCATGACCGGTCGGATGGCCGGCCGGGTGACTGTTATGCTCCTCCTCGGCGGCCAGCGGCGGCTGCAGGATCTCGTCCTCCTTCACGTCGGCGAAGCGCTTGACGGTGCCGCCGTTCTTCGCGGCGAAGGCGCGGGCGGCGGCCTCCTCGGCGAAGGGCAGCGGCTCCGCCTCGCCCATGCCGCCCTTCATGGCGCTGCCCAGCACGTACCACGCCTTGCGCGCGTCCACCCAGGCGCCCAGGTCCGGCTTGGCCGGGTCGGCGGCGCGGGTCAGGTCGGTGACGTAGACGGCGCGGTAATCCTTCGGCTCCTCCGGCAGCATGGTGAAGGCCAGCGTGTCGCGCACCGACGACATCCACACCGGCTTCTCCCGGCCCTTCAGGATCACCTGCCCCTTGGGGCCGTCGTGGTCGGACAGGTTCATGCCGCAGTAGTGGCCGACCGCGTCGGCGGCGATGGCCTGCGGCGGCGGCGGGGCGACGGCGACCTCCTCCTTGCAGGCGGACAGCGGCAGCAGGAGGGCGGCGGCCAGCAGCGTGGCCTTCAGGGTGGTGCGCATCAGATCTGCTTCCTCGAAAAGAGTGCGGCGGCCAGCGCCAGCGGCGCCACGACCCAGGCGGCCAGCACGCCCAGCAGGACGGGGGCGGAGAACTGCGCCTGCGCCGCCAGCCCGGCCGTGCCGGCGAACAGGCTGACGTTCTTGAAGCCGGTCAGGTTGAACAGGCGGTAGGTGTCGGCCGGGTTGGCCAGCAGCAGCCAGTTCACCACGTCGGCGTTCACGTTCTTGCCGCCGTCGGCCACCAGCAGGCCCAAGAGGCCCATGTCGTACAGCAGGACGAAGGCCAGCCACACCGCCACCGCGATGCCCGCCGCCGTGCCCCGGTCGCGCACGATGGTGGAGGCAAGGTAGCCCAGCGCCGTGAACGCCGCCCCCAGCAGCACGCTGGACCCGATCATGGCGGCGAACGCCTTCCAGCTCTCCGCCCCGATCTCGGCATCCCCCATGGACAGCGCCACGCCGGCCGCGCCGTAACCCAATACGGTGGCGAAGGCGATGATCGCCGCGTGCCCCAGGAACTTGCCCAGCAGCACCTGCCAGCGCGCCACCGGATAGGACAGCAGCAGCGTCATGGTGCCCCGGTCGATCTCCCCCACCACCGCGTCGAACGACAGCAGCAGGGCGATCAGCGGCAGCAGGAAGATGGTCAGGCTGGACAGGCTGACGATGGTGATCTCCACCGGCCCGACGCCGACCGACCCCGTGGGTGCCGCGCCCAGGAAGCTCAGCGTCAGGGCCAGGGCGGCCATCAGCAGCGTCGTGGCGACGACCCAGCGGTTGCGCAGGCCGTCCCGCACCTCCTTGGAGGCGATGATCAGCAGCGTGTTCATTCCGCAGCCTCCCGGCGCAGGAAGTGGGCGTACATCTCGTCCAGGCTGGGCTGGACGATCTCGATGTCGGTGACGGGCAGCGTCTCGCACGCCACGCGGCGCACCAGACCCACCTTGTCGTCGTTGGCGCAGGCCAGTTCCACGACACCGCCGGCCAGCCGGGTCAGTGCGGCACCTTCGCCGACGCGGCGCGCCAGCTCGTCGATGTCGCCGGCCGGCAGGGTCAGGCGGATGCGCGTCGGCAACTGAGCGAGGCTGCGCAGCGTCGCCAGCGTGCCCTCCGCCACCTTGCGGCCGCGGTTCATCACCACGACGCGGTCGGCCTGCCCCTCCAGCTCGGTCAGCGCGTGGCTGCACAGCAGCACGGTGGTGCCGGCGTCGCGCAAGGACCCGATGATCTCGTAGAAGCTCTGGCGCAGCGCCGGGTCCAGGCCGGTCGTCGGCTCGTCCAGGAACAGCACCTTGGGGCCGCCCAGCAGCGCCTGGGCGAGGGCGAGGCGCTGGCGCATGCCCTTGGAATAGGTGCCGACGCGCCGCTTGATCGCCGCCGGCTCCAGCCCGACCCGCTCGAACAGCGCGTCGTTGCCGCGCGTCGCCACACCCTTGAGGCGCGCGTAGAAGTCCAGCGTCTCGCGCCCCGTCATGTTGGGGTGGAAGGCGACGTTCTCCGGCAAAAAGCCGACCTGCCGGCGGATGTGCGAGGCGGCGGCGCTGGCCGGGTCGCCGCCCAGCATGCGCACGGTGCCCTCGGTGGGCGTCGTCAGGCCCAGCATCAGCTTGATCAGCGAGCTTTTGCCGGCCCCGTTGTGGCCGACCATCGCCACGCATTCGCCGGGCGCCATGTCCAGGTCCACGTTGCGCACGGCGTACTGCTCGCCATAGCGCTTGGTGACCCCGGCGACGCGGATCGTCGGCCCGTTCAATTCCTGGCTCATCGGATGCTCCTCTCGGCCGTCTGCGCGGCCTGGGGGATTGCCGGCGGGTTCATCAGGGGTGCACTGTCGGTCACGCCGCCCGGATGCAGCGCCGGGAACTGCTTCTGCGCCCAGCGGATCACCTGGATGCCGGGGCTGTTCATCAGCAGCTTGGCCGAGGGGTAGGCCCACATGACGCGGTCCACCACGTCGT
>NZ_DASPMG010000354.1:0-17974 GCF_035627195.1 Azospirillum sp. | reverse complement strand
TTGCCGCCCTCACCGGCGAAGGGGTTGCCGTCGCCGCGCAGGCTGAAGCTGAGGCTGCCGGAGTCGGCCTTCACGCCGGCGTCCTGCAGGGCCTTCTCCAGCGAGCGGGCGTCGCGCTGCAGAAGTTCCAGGGTCTGCGGCTTGTCCACGGCGATCACCACCTGGACGCGGCCTTCCTGCTGGAACTCCAGCTTGATCTCGATGCGGCCCAGCTCGTCCGGGCGCAGGTTGATGGTGAACTGGTCGTTGCCTTCGCGGACGTTCTTCTGGACGTGCACCGCCAGCTGGTCGGGGACGCCCATCGGCATGTGCGCGCCGCGCGACGGGCGCAGCGTCGCCAGCGGCTGCGGGGCGTCCACCCCGGCCGGACCCTTCGCGGCGTCCAGCCCGGCGAGCGCGGCGTGGTTCAGGTCGGCGGCCGTGTGCTCGGTCCGGCCGGTGCTCCCGGCCGCGGCGGTCGCGTCGACGGCGGCGGCGGTCGCTTCGGCCGCGGCTGCGGCCGACTTCAGCGCCTCGGCGGCGTCAGGCTTGGCGACGGTGGCTTGGGCGGCCTGGGCGGCGGGCTGCGTGTTGGGCTGCGCCTGGCCCTGCGGCTGGCCCTCGCCCTGCGTGCCGGCATCGCCGTTGCCGGTGTTGGCGGATTTCTCGGCGCGCTTGCGCTCGTCGATCACGGCGACCAGATCGGCCATGTCGTCGGGCAGCTTGAACTCCTCGTCGGTCGGCAGGGCCTCGCCGCGCGCGGCGCCGTCCGCGGCGGCGGCCTGCGTCCCGGCGGCCTTCGCCGCCTCGCCGCCGGCTTCACCCGCCGTCACCTCGCCGGCGGCGTTCAGCGCGGCCTTGAGCATCTCCTCCGGCGTGGCGGGCGCGGCGGGACCCTGGCCGCCCGCCGTCGCCGTGCCGACGGTCAGCGGGTCGGCGGCCTCGGCCGTGATCTCGCCCTCGAACCCCTCGACCTGCACCTGCGCCAGACCGCTCAGCGCGGTCATCGTCAGTTCCGAATCCTCGGTGATGATCTGGACGGTGGTTTCGGTGATCGTCACCTCGGCCTCGATCACCACCAGCTCGTCGCCGTTCCCGGCGGTCGCGGCCTCGGCGGACTCGGCGGCGCCGTCGGTCGCCTCGGCGGCCTGCGCGGCGGCGTCCTCGCCGGTGTCCGCCGGCTCGCCGCCGGCGTTGGCGGCATCGGTGGTGTCGGTGGCGGCCTTGTCCGTGCCGGCGGGCTGGTTCGCCTTCGCCGTCTGGGCCGTCCTGTCGGCTGCATCGGCCTTGTCGGCGGTGGCCTTCGCCTCGGTCTTGCGCGCGGCGTCGCCGTTCTCGCGCCCGGCGTCGCGGACCGCCGGGTCCTTGGTCTCCGCCCGGTCCGTGGTCCGGTCCCCAGCGCGATCCAGGGCGCGGGCCCCGTTGGCGCCGTGCGCCTCGGCAGCGCGCGGGGAGGGGGAGGAGTCATCGGCGCGCGGCGGCTGCGGCTTGGCGGCGGAACGGGCCGGCGCACGGGGCCGTTCCGCCTGGGCCGCGCGCTGCTCCTCGCGCTTGCGCTCCATGGCGTCGCTCATCAGCCGGTTCATCATCTTGGCGAACTCGTCGTCCTTGCCCGCCGTCTGGCCGGCCGTGTTCGGCGCCAGCTGGTCGAGCAGGGAGAGCGGGGCGGATGACAGGATGTCCATGGCACGCGGTCCTCGGCTGAAAGGGCGTTCTGGTTTTTGCAACTCCCGGGCCAACTGCGGCGCCCCTGGAAAACGCCGGGATTCCGGCGCGGCGCGGGGCGGCGTGGGGATGGCTGGGCAGATCCGGCCGGCGGGCGGCAATTTCCGCCGGGTGTCGGGGCCGATCTTGCCGGGAAGCGATCGTGCCCGGCGGGCGAAAAAAAACGGGCCGCGCGAGGCGGCCCGGAGTTTTGGATGGATGGAGGGTACCAACGAGAACTGAAAAAATACGCCGGCCTACAGTTTGGTGTTCAGCGTCGCCGCGGTTGCCGGGCCGTGCCGGGGCGGGCCATAGCCGCGCGGCGGCGTGCCGCCGTAGGGGGTGGGCGTCGGGCCGTAGGCGACGCCCGGCTGCGACTGGCGGGCGCGGTTCACGGCGGCGACCACGGTGTCGACAACCATCTGCTGGGCGTCCTCGCGCAGGCGCAGCGCCGCGGCGTTGGCGCCGGCGCTGAGGTACAGCGCGCGGGTGACGTCCTTCAGGCGCTCCTTCACCGGGTCGGGCAGCTTGGCCATGCCGTCGGGGTCGATACGCAGCAGGCGCGAGACCTCCTCGTACACCAGCACCATCGGCTGCTTGTCCTTGGCCAGCTGCGCCATCTCGGCCGCCGGGCGGCGCTGGCGGATGGCCGCCGTCTCGCGGTCCAGATGGGCGGACAGCCGCTCCATCAGCCCGATCAGCGCGGTGGCGCGCTCCTCGGCCGTCGTCGGCAGGTTGGCGGGGGCGCCCTTGGGCTTCTCCTGGGGGAAGCGGACGTCAACCTTGTCCATGGCTCATCTCCTGTGCGCGGAGCAGCTCGCGATAGACCGAATCGGCCAGTCCGAAGCCGCCGCGGCGGTTGACCTGCTTGGCGTATTCCTGGGTCAGCATGGAGCGGAACATCTCCTCCCCGTGCCCGCCGCCGAAGGTGTCGTCGACCTCGATGCCCTCGAACAGCGGCGTCAGCATCTGGCCGATGAAGACCTCCTCGAACTCGCTGGCCTTCTTGCGCAGGGTCTCGCGCGTCGCCGCGCCGACCTTGCCGTCGTCCACCGCGTCGGTGCCGGCGGCGCGCCGCATGGCGTCGGCCGAAACCGGCAGGCGGGGGGCCTGAAGGCTCGCGTACGAGCCGGCGTGGGAGAGGGCGGTTTCCATCAGATCACCTCGATCTCGGCTTGCAGGGCACCGGCCGCCTTGATCGACTGGAGGATGGCGATCATGTCGCGCGGGCCCACTCCCAGCGCATTCAAACTCTGTACCAACTCCTGGAGGGTGACGCCCGACTGCATGACGGCGAGGCGGTTCTGAGACTGGTCGTCGACCTGGATGTCGGTGCGCGGCACCACCGTGGTCTGCCCGTTGGAGAAGGGGCCGGGCTGGCTGACCTGCGGGGTCTCGGTGACCTTGATGGTCAGGTTGCCCTGGGCGATGGCGATGGTGGAGATGCGCACGTTCTCGCCCATCACGATGACGCCGGACTTCTCGTCGATGACGACGCGGGCCACCTGGTCGGGCGTGATGCGCAGCTGCTCGATCTCGGTGATCAGGCCGACCACGTCGCCGCGCCGCACCTCCGGCACGGTCAGCAGGACCGAATGCGGGTCGGTCGCCTGCGCCATGTTGCCGCGAAGCTGCATGTTGATGGCCGCCGCCACGCGCTGGGCGGTGGTGAAGTCGGGGTTGCGCAGGGACAGGCGCACCACCGGCAGCTCGGCCAGGGAGAACTGGATCTCCCGCTCCACCAGCGCGCCGGACGAGATGCGCCCCGCCGTCGGCACGCCGCGCGTGATGCTGGCGCCCTGGCCCTGGGCCGAGAAGCCGGATACGGCGATCGGCCCCTGCGCCACGGCGTAGACCTCGCCGTCCGCGCCCATAAGCGGGGTGACCAGCAGGGTGCCGCCCAGGAGGCTCTTGGCGTCGCCCATGGCGCTGACCGTCACGTCGATGCGCGTGCCCTGGGCGGCGTAGGGCTGCAGCGTCGCCGTCACCATCACCGCCGCCACGTTCTTGGTGCGCATGTTGGTGCCGCGGGTGTTCAGGCCCATGCGCTCCAGCATGCCGATCAGACTCTGTTCGGTGAAGGGCGAGTTGTTCAGGCTGTCGCCCGTGCCGTTCAGGCCGACCACGAGGCCGTAGCCGATCAGCATGTTGTCGCGCACGCCTTCGACATCGACGATGTCCTTGATGCGGGCGGACACGGCGGAGGCCGGCTGCGGCAGCGCCAGGGCCATCGCAAGGACGGCGGCGACGGCCAGCGCCAGACGGCGCAGCGTGCGGAAGGGGGAGGTCGGTTTCGACGTCATGGCGATCATCTCTTCTGGACGGTCGCCGATCCCCATGCGATCCCCGTGCCAACCGACGCGGGGAGCATTTCCGCCAATCCCGCGCAGTTGTTGCCGGCGCATCACACCGTTTTGTCACGCCAAACCGGCAAATTTTGCCCGATTGCGGCAAGCCTTGACCAGATGTTAAGGTTGTTCCATCTAAGGTTCCTGCACTTACGCTCCACGAAACGCGACCGGTTACGGAAGATATGAAAGTCGAAGGCTCCGGAAATCTTCGCGGCAGCACCTCGGTCCGGCGTACGGGCAAGTCCGAGGGTTCGTCGGGCGCAAGCTTCGCCAAGCAGCTGGTCGGGGAAACCGCCCAGGCGCCGGGCGTCAGCGCCGCGGCACCGCTCGCCGGAGTCGCCAGCGTGCTGGCCTTGCAGGAGGTGGACGACGCCACCGCCCGCGCGTCGCGCGGCAAGATGCGCGCCCAGGAGATGCTCGACAAGCTGGAGGAGATCCAGCATGGCCTGCTGTCCGGCGTCATGCCGCGCCAGCAGATCATGGACCTCGCCCGCGTCGTGCAGTCCCGCAAGGTCCACGTGGACGACCCGCATCTGGCCGAGATCCTCGACGCCATCGACCTGCGCGCGCAGGTTGAACTTGCCAAGCTTACTTCGTAGCAGTTCCGGGCGCGCGCCCCGCCGTGCCCGGCAAGCCCCCGCACCGTCACGATTTTTTCACGCAGCCCGGCATCAAACCGCAGGGTTGCGGTGAGGGTGCGCTCTACATATACTCCGCGCCGCCAAGGATACCCTTTTCGAGTTTGGAAGAATCGGATGTCGTCGCCGCTTATGCCCCCGGATTATAAGCCGTCGGAAGACGAACCGTTCATGAACCCCGCCATGCGGGAATACTTCCGCCAGAAGCTGCTGCGGTGGCGGGCGGAGCTGTTGGCCGAGTCCAGCGAGACTCTGCACAGCCTGCAGGAGGGCGGCATCCAGGAGCCGGACATCGCCGACCGCGCGTCGGCGGAGACAGACCGGGCGCTGGAGCTGCGCACCCGCGACCGCGAGCGCAAGCTGATCTCCAAGATCGACGCGGCGCTGGAGCGAATCGCGGACGGCACCTACGGCTATTGCGAGGAGACCGGCGAGCCGATCGCCGTCCGCCGTCTCGACGCCCGCCCCATCGCCACGCTGAGCCTCGAGGCGCAGGAGCGCCACGAGCGCATGGAACGCACGCAGCGCGACGACTGACGTCTCGACGACTGACGTCCCGCGCGCCGATTCGCCCGCCGCGGTGAATCGTCCGGCCACCCGCCGGGCGATTCCCGCGGCGTTTTCGTGTTCGCGCCCCGCATCCCGTTCCCGCACCCGCGGCGTGAACGGGAGCCCCGCTGGCCTGTTGATCATCCGCGGAAAACTGCGCATCGTCACGGTGGAGACCGGGTCACGGCGGAGCTTCCGCTCCCGGCGCACCGCACGATCGCGAAAGGACATCCCGTGGTTCCCGTCACCGTCCCGACCACCCCCTTCACCGACCAGCGCCCCGGCACCTCGGGGCTGCGCAAGGCCGTGCGGACGTTCCAGCAGGCCCATTACCTGGAGAACTTCGTCCAGTCGATCTTCGACGGCGTCGACGGGCTGGCGGGTTCGACGCTGGTGCTCGGCGGCGACGGGCGCTTCCACAACCGCGCGGCCGTGCAGACCATCCTGAAGATGGCGGCGGCGAACGGGGTGGGGCGCATCGTGGTGGGGCAGGGCGGCATCCTCTCCACGCCGGCCGCCTCCTGCGTCATCCGCAAGCGCGGGGCGCTGGGCGGCATCATCCTGTCGGCCAGCCACAACCCCGGCGGCCCGCAGGGCGACTTCGGCATCAAGTTCAACGCCGCCAACGGCGGCCCGGCGCCCGAGGCGCTGACCGAGGCGTTCTTCCGCCGCTCCAAGGAGATCACCGCCTACCGCACGGTCGAGGCCGCCGACGTCGACCTCGACACGTTGGGCGAGCGCGCGCTTGGCGCCATGGCGGTGGAGGTCATCGATCCCGTGGCGGACTATGCCGAGCTGATGGAGTCGCTGTTCGACATGGCGGCGATCCGCGGCCTGTTCGCCTCGGGCTTCCGCATGGTGTTCGACGCCATGCACGCGGTCACCGGCCCCTACGCGGTGGAGATCCTGGAGCGCCGCTTGGGCGCCCCCGCCGGCACCGCCATCAACGCCAAGCCGCTGGAGGATTTCGGCGGCCACCATCCCGACCCGAACCTCGCCCACGCGGTGGACCTCGTGGCCGCGCTGACCGGTCCGGACGCGCCGGACTTCGGCGCCGCGTCGGACGGCGACGGCGACCGCAACATGATCCTCGGCCGCGGCGTCTTCGTGTCGCCCAGCGACAGCATCGCCGTGCTGGCCGCCAACGCCACCCACGTGCCGGCCTACGCGGGCGGGCTGAAGGGGGTGGCGCGCTCCATGCCGACCAGCGGCGCCCTGGATCGCGTCGCCAAGGCCCTGGGCATCCCGTGCTACGAGACGCCGACCGGTTGGAAGTTCTTCGGCACACTGCTGGACGCCGGGCGCATCAGCCTGTGCGGCGAGGAGAGCTTCGGCACCGGCTCCGACCACGTGCGCGAGAAGGACGGCGTGTGGGCGGTGCTGATGTGGCTCAACGTCCTGGCCGCCCGCCGCATGTCGGTGGCCGAGATCATGACGGAGCACTGGGCCACCTATGGCCGCACCTACTACGGCCGCCACGATTACGAGGGCATCGAGCAGACGGCCGCCGACGCGCTGATCGACGGGCTGCGCGCCAAGCTGCCGAATCTCGCCGGCACCACGCTGGGCGGGCGCCGCGTGGTGGCGGCGGACGAGTTCTCCTACGTGGACCCGGTGGACGGCAGCCGCTCCGACCGGCAGGGGCTGCGCGTGTCGTTCGAGGATGGTTCGCGCATCGTCTACCGCCTGTCCGGCACCGGCACCTCGGGCGCCACGCTGCGCGTCTACTTCGAGCGCTACGAGCCGGTGGGCGGCGACCACGCGCTGGACGCCCCGGTGGCGCTGAAGGATCTCGCGGCCCTTGCCGCCGAACTGGCCGAGATCGAGCGCCTGACCGGCCGCACCGAACCGGACGTGGCGACCTGATTCGGGGAGGCGTTCCCGCAGGTTGGGCCGCGCAGCGCGGTCCAGCCTGCGCTGTCCGCGCACAGCAAAAAGGCCCGCCGAAGCGAGCCCGTACCGTGCATCCGATCCGATGGAAGAAGTGGTTGGGGGACTAGGATTCGAACCTAGGCTGGCGGAGTCAGAGTCCGCTGTCCTACCGCTAGACGATCCCCCAAACTGGAGCGGGCGAAGGGATTCGAACCCTCGACCCCAACCTTGGCAAGGTTGTGCTCTACCCCTGAGCTACGCCCGCTCTGGCTCCGGCGGTAGGATTCGAACCTACGACCAACGGATTAACAGTCCGCTGCGCTACCGCTGCGCCACGCCGGAATGAAGCGGCCTTATACGAAGGCCCGGCCGCCAAGACAAGCCAGAAAAAAACGCTCCAGAACCAAACAACTCTACTGCCAACCTAAGAACCAATTGGTTCAAGAACCAAATGGTGGAGCCGAGGGGGATCGAACCCCTGACCTTCGCAATGCCATTGCGACGCTCTCCCAGCTGAGCTACGGCCCCATGTGGTGCGCTTGGAGGGACTCGAACCCCCACGGCCGTGAAGCCACTAGGACCTGAACCTAGCGCGTCTACCAATTCCGCCACAAGCGCGTTCCCCGTGCCCCGCGAGGGGCGTGGGGCGCTCCGTATAGCGCCGCTCTGCACTGCCGCTCAAGCCAAAAAATGCATGCGCGTGAAAATTTTTCGGCGACCCCGGATCGCCTCACGCCGCGACGAACCAAGCGGCCGACACGTCCGGCGCCCGGATGCCGATCAGGATCACCTGATCGCCGGTGGAGAAGGTGACCACCGCGCCGCTGGCGCCGTCCCCAATGGTCCAGGTCATGCCGGCGGCCACCTGCAGCCGGTCGCCCTGCTCGGCGCGGAAGTCGGCCACCACGTCGCTCCCGCCGCCCGGTGCGAAGACGAAGGTGTCCGCCCCCAGGTTGCCGGCCAGCGTGTCGTTGCCCAGGTTGCCGGCCAACGCGTCATCGCCCTGGCCGCCGAAGATCGTGTCGCTGCCCTGGCCGCCGAACAGGCGGTCGCCGGCCATGTTCCCGTACAGCACGTCGTCGGCCATGTTGCCGAACAGCGTGTCGGCGTCCTGCCCGCCGAACAGGCTGTCCGCTCCCTGGCCGCCGAACAGCGCGTCCATCCCCTGGTTGCCGTACAGCG
Source organism: Azospirillum sp. (assembly GCF_035627195.1). Taxonomy (GTDB): domain Bacteria; phylum Pseudomonadota; class Alphaproteobacteria; order Azospirillales; family Azospirillaceae; genus Azospirillum. The sequence continues at coordinate 9,699 of NZ_DASPMG010000354.1, read as the reverse complement.
CGTCGCCGCCCGGATTGCCGTACAGCGCATCGTCGCCGAGGCCGCCGACCAAGCTGTCGTCGCCCTCGGCCCCGGACAGCACGTCGTTGCCCGCCGCGCCGGTCAGCACGTCGGCATTGGACGAGCCCAGGACAGTCTCCGCGGCGCCCGGCACCGGCGGGGGCACCGGATCGGCCGGCGGAGTCGGCGTGCCGCCACCGCCTCCTCCGCCACCGCCACCACTTCCACCCCCGCCGCCAGCGCCGCCAGCACCGCCACCGCCGCCGTTGCCGCCCGTGACCGGCGGCGGCGCCCAGTCGTCGTTGCGGATGGTGCCATTGGTCGAGCTGATGGCGATCGTGGCGCCGCTGGCGTTGGACAAGGTGATGCGGAACCCCTCGTCGGGCTCCACCACGGAATCGGCGGACACCATCACCGTGATCGCCCGGAGGTTCGCCCCTTCGGCGAAGGTGACCGAGCCCGAGGGCAGGGCGCCGCCGAAATCGGCCGCGTCCGCCGGGTTTGCGCCGAATCCGGAGACCGACCAGTGCACGGTGCTCGGACCGCTGGTGTCGCCGTCGCGCTCGATGAAGAAGACGAAGGGCATGTCACGGGTGGTGCCCTCGTATTGGTCGTTGTAGGCGAGGGCGATGAACAGGCTGGGGGGAGGGGGCTGATCGCTGTCGTCGTTGCGGATGACCGCGGTCGCCGTGCTCACCGCCACCGCCGCCTCGCCGCTCGGGTTGGTGAGCATGACGAGGAACCCTTCGTCGTCCTCGACGGCCCTGTCACCGGTGACGGCAACGGTGATGGTCTTGGTCGTTTCTCCGGCGGCGAAACTCACGCTTCCCCTGGGCAAGCGGTCGCCGAGATCGGAAGAGTGCGCCCAACTCGGTCGGGATCCGCTGACGATCCAGTCGGCCGAGACCGCACCGGACGTGTCGCCCGCGCGCGTCACCGTGAACGTGAACGCGGTCGGGCCGGCGTTTCCCTCGGCCAGCACCGGAGTGCCGGCACGGATCGACAGGGTGGTCGAAGCCGTTGCCGCTGCCGACGGTACGACGTCGAGCGGAGAGCCGCCATACACCTCCGCAAAGTGGTCGATCAGGTCGACGTAGTTCGCCGTCACGCGCTCGGTCAGGTCCGACATCAGGGTGCCGGTGGTCAGGTACGCGTCGTAGGTCGGGCCGATGGGGTATTCGTCGATGGCCCCGATCATGTGTCCATACTCATGGGCCGTCGTGCGCTCGGCGCGGAGCGGATCGTCGGGGAACTGGACCCGCCAGTTCCCCATATCGAACTGACCGATTCCGGTGTGGACCTGCACGGTGTAATGCGGATCGGCGGTGACGAACTGCACGTCGAACCGGATCGGGTACTGGTGCGCTCCATCGGACAGGCTGAGCTGGTTGTTCCAGATCCGCTCGATGCCGTGTTCCCACCAGGTCGCGAACGGGCCGGGATCATCACCGGTAAGCTGGACCCGCGTGACGACGTTGAAAGCTGCGCCGTCGAAGCCCAGGTCGAAGGAAATCTCAGTATTTCCCTCGTGGGATCGAACCAATTGCTCGATGCGCGTCATGCCGAAGGTGGCCGGCGGCGGGGTGGCGTCGTCGTCGCGGATCAGGCCATCCGCCGAGGCGACGGCGATCATGGCGCCTGTGGCGTCGGACAGCGACACGCGGAAGCCCTCGTCACCCTCCATGGCCGTGTCGCCGGAAACGGCGACGGAGATCGTCTTCGCCGTCTCGCCGGTTGCGAAGGTGACGGTGCCGCCCGGCAGGCTCCCGCCGAAGTCAGCCGCCGCCGCGGGATTCGCGCCGGTGCCGGTGACCGACCAGTGCACGACGCTTTCCCCGGCGGTGTCGCCGGTGCGCGTCAGGGTGAAGGTGAAGGGGGTGGTGCCCGCGTCGCCCTCACGCCGGTCGGCATTGGCGGCGGCGATGGACAGGCTGGGGAGAGGGGGCTGATCGCTGTCGTCGTTGCGGATGACCGCGGTCGCCGTGCTCACCGTCACCGCCGCCCCGCCGCTCGGGTTGGTGAGCATGACGAGGAAGCCTTCGTCGTATTCGACGGCCGTGTCGCCGGTAACGGAAACGGTGATGGTCTTGTGGGTTTCGCCGGGCGAGAAGCTTACAATTCCTCGCGGCAAGGTGTTGTCGAAGTCGGTGGGGTGCCCCCAGTTCGGTCCCGAACCGCTGACGACCCATTCCGCCGTTGTCGATCCGGAAAGATCCCCGGTGCGTGTGACCGTAAAGAGAAACGGCGTGACCGACGCGTTTCCCTCATCCTGGCTTTCCCTCACGGCTGCTATGGACAGAGAGGTCGCCGCACCTGCCCCCGATTCGTCAATGACATCGAGCCGCGTGCCGGTTCTTTGCTCGGCGATGTACGCAATAAGATCGACGTAGTTTCCGGTTAACCGCTCCGTCATGGATGACATGAGTGTCGATGCCGTGGTGTAGCCAATGTAATCAGGATAGACGAGGTATTCGTCGACCGCGCCGATCATGTGGCCGTATTCGTGGGCCGCGACTTTCTCCGGATAATCTGCCCCCCATCCCATATCAAGGTACCAATCCGACATGTAGCTGCGCCCTGGTCCGCTGTGGACGCTTACGTCGTAATGGGGAGAAATGCTCGTAAATTGAACGTCAAAACGTATCGCGTATTGTCCGTCCTCGTTGCTTAAGCTGTATTTGTTATTCCATATCCGCTCTATCCCTTGCTCCCAAAGTTGTTGGAATATTTCTGGATCATCCCCCTTGAGTAGGATGCGTGTCTCGACTTTGAATTCTGTGCCGTCGAATCCGAGGTCAAAGCGGACGGTCATATTCCCTTGGTGCGATCTCAGAAATTGGCTGACGGGACTTGGGCCAAAGGAGGCAAGCGCCAATATGTGAGGCCAAGCGTCGGCGGCGATGAATGGATTTCGTATGCAGGCCGGCCCGGTCGCCATGTCCAGTTCCCACGACCCGCCCAGGTCCGCGTGCCCGACCAAGTGCGTTGCGGCCGCGACGCGGGCGCCGGTCGCCTGCGCCAGGCGCTCGACGAACGACCGCCCGTCCTCGCCCGCACCCGTGCGGCATGCGTGGATCAGGATCCCGGTGCCCGCCGCGTCCGGCCACGTCCGCCCGCACAGCGACGCCGCCGTGATCGGCTCGGCCCCCAGCAGGACGCGCCCCGGCTCGCCGTGGGCCAGCAGGTGGACGGCGGCGGGGCGCTGCGCCAGAACGGCGGCGAGGATGGGGTGGGCGTCGGCCGTGCCCGGCACCAGGACGACCTCCACCTCCGGACGCCGCTGCGCCAGCAGGAGGTCCAGGTCGGGAAGCTGGGCGTCGGCCAGAAGCACTTCGCGCATGGGCACCTTCTCCTCCGCCGTCGCCGGGGCACCGCGCGGGCAAAAGGGTCCCGCCGGCCGGAAGCCGGCCGTGTCGGGGCGACGCGCGGTTGCAGAACGTGGAATTCAGCAGCGCGATGGTGCGGGGACGGGTGCCGCCCGGCAACTCAGGCAAGGGCGGTACGGCTTCCGCGGGGTGCGCGGGTGGTGGGGATGCGCCGAAGGGGGTGCCGCCGCCCGCCCCCGGCAAGGCATGCCGAAGGGCCGGCAGAAACTGCCGGCCCTTCCTTGCCTGGGATGGAGGAGGTGGATCAGAAGGGGCTGATGATGTCGAACAGCTGCTGGCCGTAGCGCGGCTGCTGCACGTCGGTGATCTGGCCGTGGCCGCCGTAGGCGATGCGGGCTTCGGCGATCTTCTCGTAGCTGATGGTGTTCTGCGCCGTGATGTCCTCCGGCCGCACCACGCCGCTCATCACCAGGTCGCGGCGTTCGTAGTTCACGCGCACCTCCTGGCGGCCCTGGATGACCATGTTGCCGTTCGGCAGGGTCTGCGTCACCAGCGCCGCCACCTTCAGCTCGATCTGCTCCTTGCGCTTGATGGCACCCTTGCCGGTGTTGGCGCTCTTGGACGAGGCGTCGACGAGGCTGTCGGCGTTCACCGCGTCGGGCAGGATGGCGCCCAGGCGGCTTTCGAAGCCGAACAGGCCGGGCAGGCCCATGCTCTCCGAATTGTCGCGGGAGCGCTTGCTCTCGTTGTCGATCTGCGCCTGGTCGTCGATCTTGATCAGCACCGTCAGGATGTCGCCCACCTTGGCCGCGCGCTGGTCCTTGAAGAAGGCCTTGGCGCCCGTCCGCCACAGCGAGTTCGGGTTTCGCTCCGCCGGCAGCGGCGTCGGCATCGGCAGGCTCACCGGCTGGTAGCCGGGCATCGCCTGCGGGTCCTGGATCGCCGACATCTTCGGCGGCTGGCCGATCTCGGACAGGCGGCCGGCGGCGCCGCAGGCGCTCACGGTGGCGGCCAGGGCGGCGAGGACGGCGAAGCGGGCCACGGTGCGGGCGGTGCGGCGGGCGATCAGGGCGGACATAGGAGCTTTCTCCTTACTTGAGGACGGTGGCGCCGGGCTTTGCCACGGCGACGAGGTTGGGGCCCGCAACGGTGGCTTCGACGATGCGGTTGGATTGGGTGTTCAGCACGCGGATGGTGTCGCCGCGCCCGCCTTCCTGCAGGGCCTTGCCCTGGGTGGCGAGCGTGAGCACCGGGGTTTCCAGGGTGATGGTGACGACGGCACCCTTGTCGATGATGCGCGGCGACTGGACGTCGCGCAGGCGGACCGGCTGGTTGACCGGCACGCCGCGCTTGGGCGTCATGCCGACGATCTGCGCGTCGCTGGCGGCCGTGTCGCTGCCGGCCTGATCGGCGCGGACCTCGACCCAGTCGACGTCGGCGGCGGTGATCAGGTCGCCCGGCGCCACGCGGCGCACCAGCACCGGCACCTCGACGGTGCCGTAGGCGCGGCCGGCGACCGGCAGGCGCACCGCAGGGGCGGTGCCGGGGATCACCAGCTCGGCCGCGAAGCGCGCCTGGACCGGGCTGTAGTACAGGTTCTCGACCCGCAGGCCGCCTTCCACCGCGGCACCCGCCGGGGCGCGCAGCTCGACCGCGCGGCTGTCCAGTTCCAGGCGCATCTTGCCGACCGGGATGTGGCGGGCCAGCGCCTCGGTCAGGGCGGCCTCGGCGTGCGTCTGGCCGTACACGATGGCCGGCTGCGCCTGGGCGGCGGCGGTCACCGGCGCCGTCAGGGCGGCCAGGGCCAGCGCGGTGCCGAGGAAGAGGGCGGAAGCGGTGCGGGTCATGGTCGTCACTCCTCAGGTCAAGCCGGCATCAGCGCATCTGGCCGGCCTGCTGCATCATCTCGTCGGTGGTCTTGATGATCTTGGAGTTCATCTCGTAGGCGCGCTGGGCGGTGATCAGCGTGGTGATCTCCTGCACGATGTTCACGTTGGAGGTCTCCAGCGCACCCTGCACCAGCCGGCCGAAGCCTGCGGCGCCGGGGTTGCCGGCCACCGCCTCGCCCGACGCCGGGGTCTGCATGAACAGGTTGTCGCCCACCGCTTCCAGGCCGCCCGGATTGGCGAAGGTGGCGAGCTGGAGCTGGCCGACGTTCTGCGGCTCCACCTGGCCGTCCAGCTTCACCAGCACCTCGCCCGAGGAGTTGATGGCGATGTCGGTCGCTGCGGTCGGGACGGTGTTGGCCGGCTGCACCTGATAGCCGTCGGCGGTGACGATGATGCCCTCGGGCGACAGCTTGAAGTTGCCGGCGCGGGTATAGGCGGTGTCGCCGTTCGGCATCAGCACCTGGAAGTAGCCGGAACCGTTGATGGCGACATCCAGCTTGTTCTCGGTGATGTTCAGGTTGCCCTGTTCCATCATGCGGCCGATGGCGGCGACGCGCACGCCCGCACCCACCTGCACGCCGGTCGGCACGATGGTGCCGGCGTCCGACGAGGTCGAGCCGATGCGGCGGAAGTTCTGGTACAGCAGGTCCTGGAACTCGGCGCGCTGCTTCTTGAAGCCGGTCGTGGTGGCGTTGGCGATGTTGTTGGAGATCGTCTCGACGTTGAGCTGCTGGGCGATCATCCCGGTGGCACCGATGGCGAGGCTGCGCATGGCTGGTTCTCCTGTCGAATTCTTCGTTTAGGCCGTGCGGCCCAGCCGCTGGATGGCGGTGCGGATGCGCTCGTGCTCGGTGTCGATCATCCGCTGGTTCTGCGCGTACTGGCGGTTGACCTCGATCATCGTGGTCATCTCCACCACCGGCCTCACGTTGGAACCCTCAAGCATGCCCTGTGCCACTTTCGTGTCGGCCGGGGCCGGCTGCGGCTCTTCGTCGCTGACGTAGAGGCCGGCGCCCACTTCGGTCATGAGCTGCTCGTTGCGGAAAGTGACGATGTTCAGGCGGCCGACGGGGCCCAGCTCGGTCGAGATGGTGCCGTCGCTGGTCACCGTGATGTCGCGGGTGCCGGCCGGGATGGTGATCGGCTGGCCGTTGTCGGACAGCACCGGCAGGCCGCCGCCGTCCACCACCTGGCGCTGGTCGTTCATGCGGAAGGAACCGGCGCGGGTGTAGCGGCGGCCGCTGGCCGTATCGACCGTGAAGTAGCCGTTGCCGGTCAGCGCCAGGTCCAGGGAATTGCCGGTCTGCGTCAGGCCGCCGGTCGTCAGGTCCCGCACCACCGCGCGGTCCTGCACCATGCTCACCTGCTCGTGCATGCCGGGGCGCTGCAGGAACTCGGTGAACAGCATGCGCTGCTGCTTGAAGCCGGTGGTGTTCATGTTCGCGACGTTGTTCGCGACCACATCCAGCTGGCGGCGCAGCGACATCTGGCGCGACAGGGCGATGTAGGCGGGGTTTTCCATCGGCGGCCTCTAGCGTCTGACGGTGCCGGTCACGGACCCTCCGTGGCGGCGCCGATAGCAATGCACTCCGCGTGCCAACCCAGATTCCGCGCCGTTTTCGCCCCGTCCGGTCACAGGGGTGCTGCTCCGGCGCCAGGTGCCGGGCAATTCCTGCCGCATGGCGGCCGTCCGGCGGCCCATGGGCGGCGAGTTCTGCCGGGCGCGCTGGGCACGAACGTCCCCGTTCCCGCCCGCGGGGTGCGGGCAGGGCAGGGCGCCGGCAAGCCCTGCCGGCGCACGCCTTCGTCCGGCGCCGCCAAGGCGGTGCCGGCCGGGCCGGACCCCGCATGGACGCGGACTCCGGGCTATGTGGAGGTGTGGCTACTCAAGAACCGTGCCGGAGGCGGGGGGCGCCCGTTGGGGCTGGAAAAAGGCGGGGTGTTGAGGCAAGATCGTGCCATGGACATGCCCGACGACCTGAAGGGACTGCTGATTCGCCTCCTCGACCGCATCGAGGCGGTGGCGGCCGACGTGTCGCAGATCAAAGCCGACGTGTCGCAGCTGAAGGCCGACGTCACCCACATCAAGTTCCATCATGGCGAGCGGCTGTCCGCCATCGACGCCCGCCTTGACGAGCAGCGGCAGACCATCAACGCGCTGATCCCCACGCGCATCGCCGCCGTGCCCCCGGCGGCCGAGTAGACGCGCCGCTCCGCACCCCATTCCCGTCCCTCTTCTCCTCCCGCGTGGTCACACCCGCCGCAGGCGTGTGAAAGGACTTATTAACTATCCCAAAGATAGGGTGACCGGTACTGAACCGGCCCTGTTTTCCTGCCCGCGCACGACGGAATCCCTATGACGGCGCACGCCGACAACGACGAAGGCGACCTCTCTGGCGAAGGCTTGCCGCGCAAGAAATTCAGCGGCAAGAAGCTGGTGCTTTTCGTCATCCTGCCGCTGCTGCTGCTGGTGGGTGCCGGTGCCGGCATCTACTTCTCCGGCGTGCTCGACATGCTGCTGGGCAAGAAGGAGGAGGCGCACGCGCCGGAGGCCGAGAAGGCCCCCGATCCGCACGCGGCCCCGGTCTTCTACGACCTGCCGGACATGCTGGTGAACCTCAACAGCGCCGGCAAGCGCCCGGCGTTCCTCAAGATCAAGATCTCCATCCAGGTGTCGAAGCCGGAGGACATCCCGGCCATCAACCAGGTGCTGCCGCGCATCATCGACAACTTCCAGGTCTACCTGCGCGAGTTGCGCCTGGAGGACCTCAAGGGCTCCGCCGGCATGTACCGGCTGCGCCAGGAACTGCTGATGCGCATCACCGCGGCGGCCTACCCGGTGAAGGTCAAGGACGTGCTGTTCCGGGAAATGCTGGTGCAGTGACATGAGCAACCCGGAAGAGCTGAGCGAAGAGGAGCGCCTCGCCGCCGAATGGGCGGCACTCGCCGAGGACAGCGGCGACATGGGCGACATGGGCGGGGGCGGCGGTTCCACCCGCGTCCTCAACCAGGACGAAATCGACAGCCTGCTGGGGTTCGACCAGGGTGGCGCCGGTGACGGCGACAACTCCGGCATCATGGCGCTGGTCAACTCGGCGCTCGTCAACTACGAACGCCTGCCCATGCTGGAGGTGGTCTTCGACCGCCTCGTCCGCATGATGTCGACGTCCTTGCGCAACTTCACGTCCGACAACGTCGAGGTCAGCCTCGACCAGATCTCGTCCGTACGTTTCGGCGACTATTTGAACTCCATCCCGCTGCCGGCCATGCTCTCCGTCTTCAAGGCGGAGGAGTGGGACAACTACGGCCTGATGGTGGTGGATTCCGCGCTCATCTACTCGATCGTCGACGTGCTGCTTGGCGGCCGGCGCGGCACCGCGGCCATGCGCATCGAGGGGCGGCCCTACACCACCATCGAACGCAACCTGGTCGAGCGGATGGTGCACGTCGTGCTGTCCGACCTGTCGGCGGCGTTCGACCCGCTGTCGCCCGTCACCTTCCGCTTCGACCGGCTGGAGACGAACCCGCGCTTCGCCACCATCGCGCGGCCCGCCAACGCCGCCGTGCTGGTCAAGCTGCGCATCGACATGGAGGATCGCGGCGGGCGCCTCGAGCTGATGATCCCCTACGCCACCCTCGAACCCGTCCGCGAGCTGCTGCTCCAGATGTTCATGGGTGAGAAGTTCGGCCGTGACTCGATCTGGGAAACCCACCTCGCGTCCGAGCTGCTGGTGACGGACGTCGATCTGGCCGCCGTGCTGGACGAGGTGACGATGACCCTGCACGACGTGCTGAACTGGCGCGTCGGCACTCGCATCCTGCTGAACGCCACGCCCGACGGCTCGATCGAGCTGCGCTGCGGCGACGTGTCGATGTTCCAGGGGCGCATGGGGCGCAAGGGCGGCCACATCGCCGTGCGCATCGAAAAGGAACTGCCCAAGCAGGAGGTCATGCGGCTATGAGCCCGGTCATCTCCCTGGTCCTCGACCTGGTGATGGTGGGCCTGCTGGTCGCCACCATCGCCTACGCCATCATCCTCAACAAGCAGATCATCCGCATGCGCGAAAGCCGCGGCGAGATGGCCGAGCTGATCAAGGGCCTGAACGAGGCGATGGCCAAGGCCGAGCAGGGCGTGCGCGGCATGAAGCGCACGGCGGCCGAGACCGGCGACGGTCTGCAGCGCTCCATCGACAAGGCCGCGGCGCTCCGCGACGAGCTGCAGTTCATGGTCGAGGCCGGCAACACGCTGGCCGACCGCCTGTCCGGCTTCTCCGACAGCGACCGGCCGAAGCACACGCCGGCCCGCCCGGCGACAGGTGCGACGCGCCAGCCGTCGGCCTCGGTCGCCGCCGCGCTGCGCCCGCTTCTGGAGGAGGCGGAGGCCGCCGAGGCCGCCCCCCCGCCGCTGCCGCGCCGCGCGGCACCCGCTGCCCCTCCGAAGTCCGACGACGATGCCGACCGCCCGCGTCCGGGCGAGGAGGGCC
>NZ_DASPMG010000353.1:0-7046 GCF_035627195.1 Azospirillum sp. | reverse complement strand
CACGCACGTCTCGGGCGTGCGCGCCCGCAACGACCGCTACCCCGAGCCTTACCTCACCATCCGGGTGCCGATCCGGCCGGCCAGCGGGCCGGTCACCCACTTGCTCGTCGTGGTGGTGCGGGCTTGGCAGGTCTCCCTGGCCGCCCGGGCCGCCGCGCCGCCGGAGGGCTGGCGCGTTGGCGTCACCGATCCCGACGGGGTCATCGCCGGGCGCGCCACCGCCGCCGACCCCAACGACGCGCTGGTCGGCGTCCGCAGCGTCCTCCCGTACGACACCCCCGAAGGCGAGGTCGTGCCGATCGTGACGCCGGATGGGCAGCGCCTGTACGCGGGCACCGCGCGCTCCCGCCTGTACGCCGGCTGGGCGGCCAACGTGGGCGTGCCGATGGCCGCGCTGGACGGCCCCCTGGCGGCGACGCGCTATTCCGTCGCGGTGGGCGGGCTGGTGGCGGTCTCCCTCGCCATGGCGCTGGGCGTGATGCTGGTGCGGGCCTACGCGCGCGAGGCGACGACGGAGCGCCTGGAGGCCAGCCTGCGGGAGAAGGAAACCCTGCTGCGCGAGGTCTACCACCGCGTGAAGAACAACCTCCAGATCGTCGACAGCCTGGTGGGCTTCCAGGCGTCGCGCCTGGACGATCCGCAGGCCAGGGACGCCCTGGCCGACCTCCGCCGCCGCGTGCATACCCTGGGATTGGTCCACCAGCAGCTGATGCAGTCCAAGGACCTCGCCACCTTCGACGTCCGTCCCTTCCTGGACGAGCTGTGCGCCAACGTCGCGCTTTCGTCCGGCGCCGACGAGCGGGGGATCCGGGTCGCCGTCGAGGCCGAGCCGTTGCGGGCCAACCTGGACTTCGCCGTTCCGCTGGGGCTGCTGGTGACGGAACTGGTCACCAACGCCCTCAAGCACGGCTTTCCCGACGGGCACGCGGGCGCCGTGTCGGTTTCACTGCTCACGCGGCCCGCGGACACGGTGGTCCTGGCGGTCGCGGACGACGGTCATGCCGGAGGGGGCCATGCCGGAGGGGGCGATCCCCTCCAGGCGCCGGGCGGCGTCGGATCGCGGATCGCCAAGGCACTGGTTGCGCAATTGGATGGGAGTATGGACGTCGTGCAGGACAAAGGAACCAGGGTCACCGTCACCATGCCGCACCCGGAGGCCGCATGATGCCGGAACGGGAAGGCTGCGTCCTGGTCGTGGACGACGAAGCGCTCATCGCCCTGTCGCTGTCGGACATGCTGGAGGAGATGGGCCTGCCCGTCTGCGGCACGGCGGCCACCGCACGGCGGGCCATCGAGCTTGCCGACCTGCACAGGCCGGTCCTGATCCTGATGGACGTGCGGCTGAAGGGTACGGAGGACGGCGTCCACGCCGCGCTGGAGATCCACCGGCGCCACGGCACGCCCGTCATCTTCATCACCGGCTCGCGCGAGCAGGAGACCATCGACCGCATCCACCAGGACCATCCGGCGGGCCTGCTGATCAAGCCGATCCTGCCGAAGCATTTGAAGGCGGAGGTCGAACGGGTGCTGGGATGACGCCGCTTGCCGGCCGGGTTACGCGCCGGGCGGCTTCGGCGGCAGGTCGCGCGGGGGCTCGGCCGGGGTCTCCGCCGGGGTTTCGATGCGTGGGGCGGTGACCGGCTCCGTCTCCACCGGGTTGGGCTGGACGGGCGCCGTGTCGACGGCCGTGTCGACGACGGTGGCATGCGGCGCCGTGGCCGCCGCCGCCGACGGGGGAGGCGCCGTGGCCGCCGCCGGAGGCGGGGCGGGCTTGTCCGCCTCGTCGTCGCTGTCGTCCTTCAGGCCGGCCTTGAAATTCTTGATGCCCTTGGCGACGTCGCCCATCACCTGCGGCAGCTTGCCCGCGCCGAACAGGACCAGCACGATCAGAAGCACGACGATCCAGTGCCAGATGCTGAAGCTGCCCATGGCCTTCCTCCTGCCGTTCGCCCCCTGACGGGCTTACCCGCTTCCGCGCCGCAGGGCAAGCGCGCACCGCCGCGGCCGGCGTACCTCCACGGATGCGAGGTTGCAGCGGCCACGCCCACGCTCCCATAATGCGCGCCTTTCCGGAAGGCAGCCGTCGGCAGGGGCATGACCGTCGAACAGATCTTCGTGCTGGTGCTCCTCGCCGGCGTCTTCGTCGCCTTCGTGCGCGAATGGGTGCCGCCCGACCTGGTGGCGCTGTGCACCACGGCCGTGCTGCTGGGCACCGGCATCCTGACCACGAAGGAGACGCTGGAGGTCTTCTCCAACCCCGGCGTCATCACCGTGGGCGCCATGTTCGTGCTGTCGGCGGCGCTGGAGCGCACCGGCTGCATCGAGGCGGTCGGCGACGCCGCCACCCGCGTCATGGGGCGCACGCAGGCCACCGCGCTGTTCGGGCTGGTGGCGCTGGCCGCCTTCGTCTCGGCCTTCATCAACAACACGCCGGTGGTCGTCATCCTGACGCCGGTGGCGATCCGGCTGTGCCTGCACATCAAGGCGGCCCCGTCGAAGATGCTGATCCCGCTGTCCTACGCGGCGATCTTCGGCGGCACCTGCTCGCTGGTCGGTACCTCGACCAACCTGCTGGTCGACGGCGTGGCGCAGCGCCTGGGCCAGCCGGCCTTCGGCCTGTTCGAGATAGCGCCGCTGGGCATCTGCCTGACGCTGATCGGCATCGCCTACCTGATGATTGCGGCCGACCGGCTGCTGCCGGTGCGCGACACGGTGGCGACGCTGCTGGACGAATTGCCGCAGCGCAAGTTCCTGACCGAGATGGCGGTGCTGCCCGACAGCGACCTGATCGGCAAGACGCTGGAGGAGGCCAAGCTGGCCACCGCCGCCACCGGCGGCCGGGTGGTGGACGTGGTGCGCGGCGACGAGAGCCACCGCCGCACGCTGGACGCCATACGTTTGCAGGCCGGCGACCGGCTGGTGCTGAAGACGGCGGTCGAAGGCGTGATGGACCTGCGCGGGCGCAGCGGCATCGGCTTCGCCTCGGAAAGCGGGCTGCAGCCGGTGGCCAGCCGCAGCACCGTGCTGGTGGAGGGCATCGTCGGCCCGCGCTCCAGCTTCGTGGCGCACCGCCTGTCGGAATTCAACCTGCGCCGGCGCTATGGCGTCTACATCGTCGCCGTGCACCGCCACGGCGAGAACCTGCGCGGCAAGTTCGAGGACGTGCGGCTGGAGGTCGGCGACACCGTCCTGCTGGAAGGCCCGGCGGAGGGGGTGCGCCGGCTGGTGGCGTCCGGCGACCTGATGAACCTGACGCAGCCCGAACACAACCCCGTGCGCCGCGACAAGGCGTGGATCGCCGTGGCGGCGGTGCTGGCCGTGGTGCTGTTGTCGGCCGGCGACGTGCTGCCCATCGCCGGGCTGGCGCTGATCGCCGCGGTGGTCGTGGTGGTGGCCGGCTGCCTGCCGCACGCCGACCTCTACCGCTCCATCGACTGGCGCATCCTGTTCATGATCTTCGGCATGCTGCCGCTGGGCATGGCGCTGGAGAAGACCGGCGGGGTCGAGCTGCTGGCCGGCAGCCTGACCGGCATGGCCGGCTCGCTGGGGCCGCACGCCATCCTGGCGCTGGTCTACCTGCTGGCGCTGGTGCTGACGGAGATCGCGTCGAACAATGCGGTGGGCGTGCTGCTGACGCCCATCGCCATCGGCATCGCCCAACAGATCGGCGCCGACCCGCGGCCCTTCATCGTCGCGGTGATGTTCGCCGCCTCGTCGGGCTTCGCGACACCCATCGGCTACCAGACGCACCTCTTCGTCTACGGGGCCGGCGGGTACAAGTACATGGACTTCGTGCGCATCGGTTTGCCGCTCGACATCCTGTTCTGGGTCGCGGCGACGCTGCTGATTCCCGTATTCTGGCCCTTCTGACCAGGGTTTCTCGTCCGCACACGCGCATTGGGGGTAGGTTATGTTGCAGCGCAGTAATCTGCGTTGACCTTGCCGTTGCGCCTATGCCAGCTTCGCCGCCTCCACGGGAGGGTGGAACAACGCAGGCAGGAACATGGCCGCAAAGAATCAGAGTTTGAGCCGGCTGCACGCGCTGTGCTGCCATTGTGGGCAGCCGGTCGAGGCGGGGCAGGCGCGCTGGGCGGGCGATCCGCAGGACCGCCCTTGGCACTATGCCTGCGCCGAACAGGCGGACCTCGTCGTGCCGCACCGCACCTGGATGCTCCAGGCGCGGCGCGCGTCATGATGGGCGCGGTCAGCGCGCGGAGGCCTGTTCCTCGTCCGTCACCTGGTGGCGCAGGATCAGCGGGGTCTGCAGCGCGCTGAACAGCAGGGTCAGCGGCAGGATGCCGAACACCTTGAAGTTCACCCAGGCGTCCGTCGTCATCGTGCGCCACACCGCCTCGTTGAGTGCGGCCAGCAGCAGGAAGAACCACGCCCAGCGCAACGCCAACGTCCGCCAGCCCTCGTCGGTGAGGGCCAGCACGGTGCCCAACAGGTGCTTCATCACGTTGCGCCGCGCGAAGTGGGCGGCGAACAGGACGGTGGCGAACAGCAGGTTGACCAGCGTCGGCTTCAGCTTGATGAACAGGTCGTCGTTCAGCCACAGCGTGAGGCCGCCGAACAGCAGGACGAAGCCGGCACCGACCAGCGGCATCACCGGCAGCCGCCGTTCGAAATGCCAGGACACGCCCAGCGCGACCAGCGTCGCCACCATGAAGACGGCCGTGCCGGTCATGATGCCGGCCTGGGCGTTGGTGAAGAAGAAGGCGGCCAGCGGCCCGGCCTCGGTGAGCAAGCGCACGTACGGGTTCATACCCATCACATAGCCCGAAGCGGCGCCGGGTGAAAGGGGGGAGAGGGCCGGGATGTGATCCGGCTCACCCGAAAGAACCTCAGAACGAGCGCTGCAGACCCACCAGCAGGCGGAAATCGGCCGAATCCGGACCCAGCCCGAAACCGGCCCCGGCGGCCAGCGCGGTCTTGTCGTCGAAGGCGTGGCGCACGCCGGCCTCCAGGTAGGTCTCGCGCTTGCCCTTCTCGCGCGACTGCTCGTGCACCACGTTGAAGGCCACCGCGGTGGCGGCGGCGACCGGCAGGTTGATGCCGGCGGCGGCAGAGTAGCGGTTGGCGCGCTCGTCGGACTCCCGGTCGAAGAGGTGCAGCCACGCGATGTTGAGGTGCAGGCGCGGCGCGCCGGGGCCGGATCCCAGCGGCTGCGTGGCGCGCAACTCGATCTGCGCCTCCACCGCGTCGCTGCCCGAGCCGAAGGGGAAGGTCACGCCCGGCTCGATGGTGATGCCGGGGCGGGTGCCGGACAATTCCAGCACATTGTGCTCGACCGACAGGTTGAAGGCGCCGCGCCCGGTGCCGGAGGCGTTGCCGAAGGCATAGCGCGGCTCCAGCTTCACCGCCCAGCCGCGGGCGACGCCGATCTCCAACTCCGCGTCGGGGAGATAGCGGTTGCGCTCGTCCTGGCGCTCGTAGGCGAAGCGCAGCTTCACCGCGCGGCTGCCGGCCTCGATCGGCACGGCGTCGTCGAGGGTGATGGGCAGGCCGCGCGACAGCTTCATGTGGTCGTCGCCTTCGGCCCGCGCCGCACCGGCGGCCGTGGCCAGAAGCATCAGCGTCCCCAGGGCGGTCCCGTGCGTGCGCATCCGCGTCCTCCCGATCCGGCATCCGCCGCGATAACAGCGGAGGGGGCCGAGGGTCGCGTCACCAGATCGTATCGGCGCCGTAGGCCTGGAAGATGGTGTCCGCCGTAACGATCGGCATCGCCTCGATCCGGCCTTGCGCGATGATCATCCGGTCGAAGGGATCCTTGTGGAACTCCTCCATCCGTCCGGCGAGCAGTGCGTGCGACAGCCGGACGTCGAGCACGCCGATCCGGCTCCTTTCCAGGTAGTCCTCGAGCCGATCAACCAGCGATATCGCCTGAGGCAGCTTTCCGATCCGGACTTTCGTCGCGATCTCCCATGCGCTGGCCACGCTTGCCAGCACCTCGTTCCCGCCGGTCCCTATCGCGGCGCGGGCCGTGGCGGAGAGATGAGGGTCGTCGAGGAGCCACCAGAGCAGCGCACGGGTGTCGAGGAGGATCCTCATGACTCCCACGCTTTGAGTTCGTCCTCCGGCAGGGGATCGAAAAAGGCCTCGGTGAGCGCGAACTCGCCCTTGGCGATGCCCGGTGTGCGGTCGGCGATGGGCGTCGCAACGGGAACGAGGCGGGCGACCGGCTTGCCGTCATCGGCGATGGTGACTTCTTCGCCACGGCTCACCTGTTCGAGCAGGCGCGGCAGATGCTTCGCCACCTCGTCCATGCTGACCATCTTGCCCATTCGGTGCCTCCATGCTCCAGGACCGACGCTGATGGAGACGGCCGGCCGGGTCAACGGCCCTATTGGAATGGCCTTTATTGGAACGCCGCCTCGGCGAAGCTGCGCAGCTTGCGGGAATGCAGCGTGTCCATGCCGTGCTCGCGCAGCAGTTCCATGGCCAGCACGCCGATCTTCAGGTGCTGGTCCACCCGCTCGCGGTAGAACTGGTCGGCCATGCCCGGCAGCTTCAACTGGCCGTGCAGCGGCTTGTCCGACACGCACAGCAGCGTCCCGTACGGCACCCGGAAGCGGAAGCCGTTGGCGGCGATGGTGGCGCTTTCCATGTCCAGCGCGATGGCGCGGCTCTGGCTGAAGCGCATCAGCGGCTCGCGGTGGTCGCGCAGTTCCCAGTTGCGGTTGTCGATGGTCGCCACGGTGCCGGTGCGCATGACGCTCTTCAACGCATAGCCGTCCAGGCCGGTGATGCGGCTGACCGCCGTCTCCAGCGCGCGCTGCACCTCGGCCAGTGCTGGCACCGGCACCCAGGTCGGCAGGTCGGCGTCCAGCACGTGGTCGTCGCGCACATAGCCGTGGGCCAGCACGTAATCGCCCAGTCGCTGGGTGGAACGCAGGCCGGCGCAGTGGCCCAGCATGATCCAGGCGTGCGGGCGCAGCACGGCGATGTGGTCGGTGATCGTCTTGGCGTTCGACGGGCCGACGCCGATGTTGACCAGCGTGATGCCGTTCCCGTCCGGCCGGGTCAGGTGGTAGGCCGGCATCTGC
>NZ_DASPMG010000352.1:0-13821 GCF_035627195.1 Azospirillum sp. | reverse complement strand
GCGGCCCAGCTGCAGGTGCCCTTCGCCTCGCTGCTGGCGGCGCTGTTCTTCAAGGACAAGCTGGGCTGGAAACGCGCCTTCGGCATGGTGGTGGCGTTTGCCGGCGTGCTGCTGATCGCGGGCGAGCCGCGGCTGGCCGGCAACCTGACGCCGCTGGTCCTGGTGGTGCTCGCCAGCCTCGCCTTCGCGCTGGCCAGCGTGCAGATCAAGCGGCTGGGGGCGGTGGACGGTTTCGCGCTCAACGCCTGGATGGGGCTGTTCGCCGCCCCGCAGTTGCTGGTCCTGTCGCTGCTGCTGGAGCGGGGACAGGTGGAGGCCATCACGAACGCCAGCCTGTGGGGCTGGGGCGCCCTGGTCTTCATCGCCGTCATGGCGACCATCGTGGCCTATGGTCTGTGGTACCGTCTGCTGCGGCGCTACGACGTCAACCAGGCGGTGCCCTTCATGCTGCTGGTGCCGCTGTTCGGCGTGGCCTCGGGCGTGCTGCTGCTGAACGAGCCGTTGACGTGGCGCCTCGCGCTGGGCGGCCTCGTCACCGTGGCGGGCGTGGGTGCCATCGTGGTGAAGCTTCCCAGGGTGGTGAACGAGAAGGTGACCAATCTGACGTGACCGGGTCCGGCGTGACGCGCATCCTCGACCTCCCCTCCCCCAACCATGGGCCGCGGGCCGACGGCGCGCGGGTGGAGCTGCTGATCTTGCACTACACCGGCATGCCCACCGTCCGCCACGCGCTGGACCGGCTGTGCGACCCGGCGGCGCAGGTCAGCGCCCACTACACGGTGGACGAGGACGGCACGGTCTACGCCCACGTGCCGGAGGAGCGGCGCGCCTGGCACGCAGGGGTGAGTTCCTGGCGGGGACAAGCGGACGTCAACAGCCGCTCCATCGGCGTCGAGATCGTCAACCCCGGGCACGAGTTCGGCTACCGCCCCTTCCCGGCCGCGCAGATGGACGCGGTGGAGGGCCTCTGCCGCGCCATCGTCGCCCGGCACGGCATCCGGCCGGCGGACGTTCTGGGCCATTCCGACGTCGCGCCCGCGCGCAAGGAGGACCCGGGCGAGCTGTTCGACTGGCCCCGCCTCGCCCGCGCCGGGATCGGCCTGTGGCCGGAGCCCACGGCGGCCGACGACGGGCCGTTCGACGACGCGGAGGTGCGGAGCCTGCTGGCGCGCTATGGCTACGACGCGGAAGCGCCGCGGGCGCTGCTGTCCTTCCAGCGGCATTTCCACCCGGAGGCCCTGACCGGCGCGGCGGACGCCGAGACGGTGCGGCGGCTGCGGGCACTGGTGCGGGTGACCGGGCGCTGAGCGATCAGGCGTCGCGGCGGCGCGGCGCGTCGGGGTCGGGGTCGGTGGCGCCGCCGCCTTGGCCGTACTTCATGCGGCGCATCTTCTCGGCGACGCGGGCGATTTCGTCCGGCGGCAGGATGGCGGGCTCGCCGAGCGACAGCGCGTGCACGTACTGGCGGGCCAGCGTCTCCACCTCCACGGCGAGCGCCAGGGCCGCGTCCAGCGTCTTGCCCAGCACCACCATGCCGTGGTTGCCCAGCAGGCAGGCCGTGCGCCCCTCCAGCGCCGTCAGCGCGTTGTCGGAAAGCTCCTGCGTGCCGAAGGTGGCGTAGGGGGCGCAGCGGATGTCGTCGCCGCCGGCCACGGCGACCATGTAGTGGAAGCTGGGGATGCCGCGCCCGTGCACGGCCAGCGCGGTGACGAAGGTGGGGTGGGCGTGCAGCACCACCTCCATGTCCGGGCGGGCGGCCAGCACGTCGCGGTGGATGCGCCATTCCGAGGACGGCCGCCGCGCCCCCACATAGGTGCCGTCGAAGCCCATGGGAACGATGTCCTCGGGCGTCGTGCGGTCGTAGGCGAGGCTGGAAGGGGTGACCAGGAAGCCGCCGTCGACGCGCACCGACAGGTTGCCCGACGAGCCCTGGTTGATGCCCAGCCGGTTCATGGCGAGGCAGGTGTCGATGATCGCCTGGCGGAGGTCGCGGGTGTCGGGCGTGCTCATAATGGGTCCTTGGGTGTCGGGTGGTTCGAGGGAGCCATGCGGGTGCCGTGCCGTCAAGGCCGCCGGTGGGGCGCGAGGTCCCACAGCTTGACCACCGCGTCGTAGCCGGCGGACAGCGCCGTGCCGCCGTCGGGCGTGCAGGCCAGCGCCCACACCGGCTTCTCATGCCCCTGAAAGGCGGCCAGAGGCTTGTGCGTGGCGGCGTCCCACAGCCGCACGGTGCGGTCGCCGCCCCCGCCGGTGAGCAGGGCGCGCCCGTCCGGCGTGTAGGCGACGGAGGTGATGAACCCCTCGTGCCCATGCCAGCCGCCCAGCGGCTTCAGGTCCGTCAGGTCCCACAGGCGCACGGTTTCGTCGCTGGAGACGGTGGCGGCGGTGCGGCCGTCCGGCGCCACGGCCACACCGTTGACGCTGCCCTCGTGCCCCTCCAGCACGGCCAGCTCCCTCCAGTCGGCGGTGTCCCAGACGCGGATCTGGAAGTCGTAGCCGACGGAGACCAGCCGCGTGCCGTCGGGGGTGAAGGCGACGCCGTTGACGTTGGCGGTGTGGCCGTTCAGCGTCACCACCAGGGCGCCCGTCGCCACGTCCCACACCTTCACCGACGGGTCCCAGCTGGCCGAGGCGAAGCGCCGCCCGCCCGGCTCCACCGCCAGCGACACGACGTTGCCGGCGTGGCCGGCGAAGGTGCGCAGCTCCGCCCCCGTCTCCAGGTCCCACAGCTTGATGGCGGCGTCGCGGCTGCCGGTCAGGCCGCGCCGGCCGTCGGGCAGGAAGGCCACGGCGTTGACGCCGCCGTCGTGGCCCTGAAGGACGCGCAGCTCCTTGCCGGCGGGCAGGTCCCAGAGGATGGCGGAGTAGTCCCAGCCCCCGGTCAGGGCGCGGGTGCCGTCCGGCGACACGGCGACGGCGTTGACCATGGCCCCATGGCCGATCAGGTCGGCGCGGGCCGGGGCGGTGGTGGGGAGCAGGGCCAGGAGAAGGATGACGGTCGCAATGTAACCGGATGCAACACAATGCAACAGGATTCGCCCATGTGTTTCATTGAGGGGTGTTTCATTGGGGAGCCTCGTGCACGTCGGGCTCCGTCGGCGGTGAGAGGGGTGGATGGTTTGCCGCATCGTTCACCGCACCGGTTCAGCGCCTGTTGCCACGTCGGCAGGAATGATGACGCTCAATAGGAATATTGTCAACGCGGGCGGGGGCTTGGATCGCTGCGAACGCGGGTGTATGCTCAAGGGGATTTTCAACGGAGGCGCTTGTGGCGGCCGGCGACACCCCTGAAGTGCTGGCGAAGATCGACCTGCTGATCGAACTGGTGCGCCGGCAGGACGCGCGGATCGATCGGCTGGAGGTGGCCCTCGTCGGATCCGTGTCGGAACTGCGCAAGGACGTCAACGATTCCGCCACCAACCTGCGCCGTGAACTCAACACGTCCTTCGCCGGTATGAGCAAGGAAGTCGCCGAACTAAAAGAATACATTGCCGAATTCCGCGGCGAAGTGCGTGGCCGGCTGGACGGCATGAGCCAGCGCATCAGCGACGTCAACGCCCGTCTGCCCATCCCCATCGCCTACGCTCCGCCCAACAAGCCGGCGGCGGAGTAACGGGTCGCTCCCGTCCCAACCGCCGCCGTTCCCGGTCGTTCCCGCCGCTCACTCCGCCGGGGCGTGGCCGTGGTGGCCGCCGGGGCGGGGGCCGGGGCGTTGGCCCTTCACCTCGGCCAGCCAGAGGGCGTGGTGCTCCTGCGCCCATTCCTCCTCCACCTGGCCGGTGCTCATGGCGGCGAAGGCGCCTTCCATGCCGATGGAGCCGATGTAGATGTGGCCGATGATGATCACCACCATGACCAGCGCCGCGATGGCGTGGACGGTCTGGTAGAACTGCATGTCGGCCATGGTCCCGAAGTAGAACGGGAACAGCAGCTGCACGCCGGTGTAGCCCAGAACCGCGCCGCCGACGATCACCGACCAGAAGATCACCTTCTGCCCGGCGTTGAACTTTTTGGCCGGCGGGTGCACGCCCTTGCTGAACAGGCCGCCCGCGCGCAGGATCCAGCCCACGTCGGTGCGGTCCGGCAGGTTGTGGCGGATCCACAGCAGCAGGGTCAGCACCACGCCCAGGATGAAGGCGAAGCCCAGGTAGTTGTGCGCCAGCTTGCCCCAGCCGGCGAGCAGCGCGAACGGCTCCGGCCCGATCAGCGGCAGGAGCGCCCAGCGGCCGTACAGCACGTTCAGCCCGGTCAGCCCCAGCACGATGAAGCTGCCGGCGGTCAGCCAGTGGGTGGCGCGCTCCAGAAGGTTGAAGCGTTCCACCGTGCGGCCGGTCTTCGGCCCGTCGATGCGGATGCGGCCGCGCAGCAGGAAGAACAGCGCCAGTACCGCCAGGATGCCGCCCATGGCCCAGGTGCCGTAGGTGACGATGGGGCCGTTGCGCAGGTGCCGCCACGCCTCGCCGTCCGACTGAATCAGGACGCCGGCGCGCGGGTTGGGCAGCGTGGTGCTGCCGGCGGCACCCTGGCGGATGGCGTGCCACAGGTCGGCCTCCGTGGCGCCGGCGGCCGACTGGGTGGGCACCGCGGGCATCGGTTCCCCCGCCCGCACCGGCGGCGCACCCGCGGCCAGCGCCACCAGGAGGAGGAGCACCAGCCCCAGCGAACAGGTCAGTGCCGCCTTGGTCCACGACGTCATTCGATACCTCCCCGTGCTTTTATTGCCCTCCCCCGGCCCCGCCGGGGGAGGGAGGGGCCCCAAGCTCCGCTTGGGGTGGGTGGGGGCAACGGCCTGCCCGAGGATCCGTGGGCCGTAGGTTGGGTTGAGCCGCAGGCGAAAACCCAACGTTTTCGTTATGCCGGCGGCGTTGGGTTTTCGCTGGCGCTCAACCCAACCTACGGGTGGATTCTCGGCGAACAACTTGCCCCCACCCTGCCCGCTCCGCGGGCTTCCCTCCCCCGCCGGAGGCGGGGGAGGGACTGTTTGCTCTTACGACCCCGACTTCATCTGGTACGCCGTGCCCCAACCCCAGGCGCCGGAGCCGAAGCCGCGCGCCACCACGCGCTCGCGGTAGATGTTGGCGACCTTGTCGCCGTCGCCGGCCAGCAGCGCCTTGGTCGAGCACATCTCGGCGCACAGCGGCAGCTTGCCCTCGGCCAGGCGGTTGCGGCCGTACTTCTTGTACTCGGCGTCGGAGTTGTCGGTCTCCGGGCCGCCGGCGCAGAAGGTGCACTTGTCCATCTTGCCGCGGGTGCCGAAGTTGCCGGCCTGCGGGTACTGCGGCGCGCCGAACGGGCAGGCGTAGAAGCAGTAGCCGCAGCCGATGCACAGGTCCTTGTTGTGCAGGACCACGCCTTCCTCGGTCTGGTAGAAGCAGTCCACCGGGCACACCGCCTTGCAGGGCGCGTCCGAGCAATGCATGCAGGCGACCGAGATCGAGCGCTCGCCGGGCTTGCCGTCGTTCAGCGTCACCACGCGGCGGCGGTTGATGCCCCAGGGCACCTCGTGCTCGTTCTTGCAGGCCGTGACGCAGGCGTTGCACTCGATGCAGCGGTCCGCGTCGCACAGGAATTTCATGCGGGCCATGTTCGTGTCCTTCCCCTGGGTCAGGCCGCGGTGATGCGGCAGAGGGTGACCTTGGTCTCTTGCATCTGGGTCACCGAGTCATAGCCGTAGGTGGTCGCCGTGTTGGCGGCCTCGCCCAGCACGATGGGATCGGCGCCGGCCGGGTACTTGGACCGCAAATCCTGGCCCTGGAACCAGCCGCCGAAGTGGAAGGGCATGAAGGCCACGCCGCGGCCCACGCGTTCGGTGACCTGGGCCTTGACCTTCACCTTGCCCTTCTCGGCACCCTCGACCCACACGGTCTGGCCGTCCTTGATGCCCAGGTTGTTGGCGTCGGTCGGGTTGATCTCGACGAACATGTCCTGCTGCAGCTCGGCCAGCCAGGGGTTGGACCGGGTCTCGTCGCCGCCGCCCTCGTACTCCACCAGACGGCCCGACGTGAGGATAATCGGGTATTCCTTCGACAGGTCGCGGTCCTGGATCGACTTGTAGAGGGTGGGCAGGCGCCAGGACTTGGTGTCCTTGTAGGTGGGGTACGCGGCCACGAGGTCGCGGCGCGGCGTGTACAAGGGCTCGCGGTGCACCGGCACCGGATCGGGGAAGTTCCAGGCCACGCAGCGCGCCTTGGCGTTGCCCGGCGGGTTCAGGCCGTGCTTGATCGCCACGCGCTGGATGCCGCCGGACAGGTCGGTCGTCCAGGACACGGCACCGATCTTCTCGCCGCCGATCTTGGAGATGACGGCCATTTCGGCCTCGGTCAGGTCCTTGTCCCAGCCCAGCTTTTGCAGCATGGCCATGGTGACTTCGGGGTAGCCGTCCTTGATCTCCGAATCCACCGGGAAGGCGCCCTCGGCCAGCAGCGTGACGCCGTTGCGCTCCACGCCGAAGCGCGCGCGGAAGGCGCCGCCGCCCTCGGCCACCGGCAAGGAGTTGTCGTAGAGGTTGGCGGATCCCGGATGCTTCATCTCCGCCGTGCCCCAGCACGGCCAGGGCAGGCCGTAGTAGTCGCCGTCCGCCGGGCCGCCGTTGGCGCGCAGCGTGGTCTTGTCGAAGGTGTGCTGGTTGGCCATGTGGAGCTTCATGCGCTCCGGCGACTGGCCGGTGTAGCCGACCGACCACATGCCGCGGTTCCATTCCCGCGTGATGTCCTCGACCAGCGGTTCGTTGCCGTTGACCTTGATGTTCTTGCACAGCTCGTTCGCGAAGCCGAACTTCTTGGCGAACAGGTACATGATCTCGTGGTCGGGCTTGGACTCGAACAGCGGGGCCATGACCTTGAAGCTCCACTGCACCGAGCGGTTGGACGCGGTGCGGGAGCCGTCCGTCTCGAACTGCGTGGCGGCGGGCAGCAGGTAGACGCCGTTCTTCCGGTTGTGCAGGACCGAGGTCATCGTCGGGTACGGGTCGATGACGACCAGGATGTCCAGCTTGTCCATCGCCTTCTGCATGTCGGGCAGGCGGGTCTGGCTGTTGGGCGCGTGGCCCCAGAACACCATGCCCTTGATGCTGTCGGGCTGGTCCATGTTCTCCTTGGCTTCCAGCACGCCGTCGAACCACCGCGACACGGTGATGCCCGACGCCTCCATCAGCTTCTTGTCCTTGAAGCGCTTCAGAAGGTCGTCATAGGGCAGGTCCCAGACGCGCGCCCAGTGGCGCCACGCCCCCTCCGCCAGGCCGTAGTAGCCGGGCAGCGTGTCGGAGGTGACGCCGAAGTCGGTCGCACCCTGCACGTTGTCGTGGCCGCGGAAGATGTTCGCACCGCCGCCGGCCACGCCGATGTTGCCGAGAGCGAGCTGGAGCACGCAGTAGGCGCGGGTGTTGTTGTTGCCCACGTGGTGCTGGGTGCCGCCCATGCACCAGACCAAGGTGCCGGGCCGGTTGGAGGCGAGGGTCCGCGCGACGCGCTTGAGCTGGCTGCCGGGGACGCCGGTGACCTTCTCGGTCTCCTCGGGCGTCCACTTCTTCACCTCGGCGCGGATCTCGTCCATGCCGTAGACGCGCTTAGCGATGTAGTCCTTGTCCTCCCACCCGTTCTCGAAGACGTGCCAGAGGATGCCCCAGATGAGCGGCACGTCGGTGCCCGGGCGGAAGCGGATGTACTCGTCCGCCTTGGCGGCGGTGCGGGTGAAGCGCGGATCCGCCACGATCAGCGGCGCGTTGTTCTGCTCCTTGGCCTTGAGGATGTGCAGCATCGACACCGGGTGCGCCTCGGCGGCGTTGGAGCCGATGAAGAACATCGCGCGCGACTTCTGAATGTCGTTGTACGAGTTCGTCATGGCGCCGTAGCCCCAGACGTTCGCCACGCCGGCAACCGTCGTGGAGTGGCAGATGCGCGCCTGATGCTCGATGTTGTTCGTCCCCCAGAGGGCGGCGAACTTGCGCAGCAGGTAGCCCTGCTCGTTCGAATGCTTGGCGGAGCCGAGCCAGAAGACGCTGTCCGGACCGGACGTCTCGCGGATCTTGAGGAGCGCGTCGCCGACCTCCGCGATGGCCTGGTCCCAGCCGATGCGCTGGTACTTGCCGTCCACCAGCTTCATGGGATAGCGCAGGCGGCGGTCGCCGTGGGCGTGCTCGCGCACCGCCGCACCCTTGGCGCAGTGGGCGCCGAGGTTCAGCGGGCTGTCGAAGCCGGGCTCCTGGCCGATCCACACGCCGTTCTGCACCTCGGCCACGACCGTGCAGCCGACCGAGCAGTGGGTGCACACGCTCTTGATCTGCTTGATGTCGCCGCCGGCCGGGGTGGCGGTGGCGGCGTCGGCCTTCTTGACCATGGCCAGCGGCAGCGCCGACGCGGCGGCCGCACCTCCGGCGGCGAGGCCGGAGCGACGCAGGAAGGTGCGGCGGTCGATGGACGAACCGGTCAGGCCGCTCAGAGCCTTCGACAGCTTGGCGCCGCCGGCCGTGCCCGTGGATTTCCTGGTGATGCGCATGTCGGGGCTCCTCAGAAGGCGGCGAGCGCGTAGGCCTTGCGGACGTGCTCCGTCTCGCGGTAGCGGGCGGCGGTGGGGTCGTTGGGGTCGGGCTGCGCGGCCTCGGCCGGGGCGGCGGCCGTCACGGCGACGGCGGCGGCGCCCAGCGCGCCGGCACCCAGCCCGCGGAACAGGTCGCGCCGTTTGAGCGTGGTCTTGTCGTTGCTGTCCGTCATCGTCGTCATCCCCGTGTCCACCCGGTTGAATCCTTATGCCGCCAGTTCGAACGCCTGGCCCTCGACCGCGAAGAAGGCGCGGCCCAGCGCGCCGACGGCGCGGTAGAAGCGGGCCGACCGGGCCGCTTCGAGATCGGTGAAGAAGCGCTCCGCCCAGCCGGCGACGTGGCGCTCATAGAAGGCGCGCTGGCCGTGGATGGTGGCCGTTTCGCCGAAGGCGCCGGTGATGAGGCCGGCCATCATCTCGCACAGGGCGGCGATGTGGTCTTCCGGCTCGTGCACGTCGTCGGCCCGCGCGATGCCCAGGCGCGCCATGTCGGCGCGCAGTTCGGCCAGCGGCTTCTCGTTCAGGAAACCCGTCTTGTAGTAGGAGCCGTAGGGGCTCAGCTCGCCGCCGCCGACGCCGATGAACAGCGTGGTGTATTCCTCGGCCGCGTCGTCCGCATCGGTGGCGCGGGCGGCGTCGGCCAGGGCCGCGAAGGCGGCGCCCAGCGGCGCGTCGTCGCCGGCCTCGCCCTGCACGGCGGCCAGGATGCCCAGCACCTCCGCCCCCGGCGGCTGCGCCAGCAGGCGGGCCAGCAGCGCGTAGACCTGCGCGCGCAGGCGCTCCTCATCCGGCAGCGCCGCGTCGGGCGCCGCAGGCGTCGTCTGGTCACCGGTCGAAGACACGGTGCGTCCCTCCCCCTTTGCGAGCGGTCCCGCCGTTCCGCGGTGCCGCCGCCGGCGGCCTTCTGGCCGCGTTCTTTTGATCGCGTTCTTTGGCGACCGCGTTGGCCGGCGTGCGGTGTCTTGCCCGTATCGCCGCGCGGTCTTCAACCCGTTGTTGCACCTGCGAAAAGCCCAAGAGAAAACCGGGACTTACCGCTGGTCCTACCATTTAATGCGCAAAGTTTGAGCTTGTCAACTCGCCGAAGACTGCCCCTTGTTTGGAGAAATCCTTTAGCCGGAAAGGGTTATGCTTGACCGGACACACCGCCTTTCGGCTGATCCGGCGCCTTCTCTTCGGCGCCTTGCGCCTCCTGGTTGTCCCCCTCCGATGCACCATCAGCTTGGGCGGCGGCCTTCTCCGCGGCCTCCTCGGCGGCGTCCAGGAAGCCCTTGCCGACGCGGTAGAGGGTCTTCACCGGCTCGGACAGATTGAACATCCCGGTGTAGTCGTCGGCATAGTCCTTCAGCCCGTCGTCGTTGGCGAACACCGGGTCGGAGGTCCACAGCTTGCGCAGCGCCTGCCGGTGCAGGTCCTCCGGCACGCCGGCGCGCAGGAAGGGGGTGAAGTCGGACTCGGCCGTCAGGCTCTCGATGGGCGGCAGGTCCTTCAGCGCCTCCTCGTCCTCCGGCGTTTCCGGCGGCGTTTCCGGCGGCGCCGGTTCGGCCACCACGGGCAGCGACGGGTCGGGCGCCGGCTCGGCCGCGGGGGCCGCGGGTTCCTCCGCCGTCAGGACGGGGGCGGCGGAGCCGTTGCGGCGCTTCAGGCGCGACCAGCGGGACAGGAAGGTTTCGTCGGTCATCCGCGTTTCCCCTTCTCCGGGAAGTGCCGCTTGCGCTCGCGCTTCTCGAAGGGGACGTCGACGTGGTGCTGGTCGACGAAGTCGCGCACGAGCGCCAGCACCTCCACCGGCATCGGCACCGTCTCGACGATCTCGTTGCCGCTGACCTGATAGACCTCGGCCTCGTGCGCGCAGGCGGTGACGAAGAAGGGCACCGGCTCGCCCGACTCGGCCGTGCGCAGGGCGACCCACAGGCGCGGCGGCTCCTGCGACAAATTGAGGCGGTAGCCCTCGGTGTCGGAGCGGTGCAGCTCCAGGTCCACGGTGGCGGCGTGGAACTGCGCCCACCCCTCCCCCTCGCGCAGCAGGCGGGGGGCGCCGTCCAGCGGCGGCGCGCCGGGGATCACCGACAGCGGCCGCCACGCGAACTCCTGCCAGGGGCTGGCGCTGCGCCGCCGTTCCAGCACGATGCCGAGCGGCATCCGCTCGACCTTGTTGAGCGCTTCCGCCATGAACATCCTCTCAGGTTGCAGGCGCGGGCACCGCGGAAAGTCTTTCCCAGGGGCCGCACCCGCCGATTCTTGCGCATACGCACTATTGTCGGCAAGCCGCGCCGCTGGCAACTGGCGCGTTCCGCCGCGTCAACGCTCCCTTGACGAATTTCATTTATGGCGTAGGACGGGGTAGAGACCAGACCAGCAGGAAGCATGGCCGTACAGGGGGACACGTCCCAGCGCTCGCGCCGCATCTTCTCCGACCTCGGCTCCGGCCGCAGGGTGGGCGGCATCGCCGTGGAGCGCATCGCGCACGGCGGCGCGTGGCTGGCCTGGACGACGCTGCTGGTGGCGCTGGCGGCGACGATCGCGCTGTGGCGGTTCACCACCGCCGAGGTCGGGCGCGAGGCCGAGCTGCGCTTCCAGAACCGCGTCAACGAGGTGCACGCCGCCATCCAGCAGCGCATGCAGGCCTACGCGCAGGTCATGCGTTCGGCCGCCGCGATGCTGCAGGCCTCGACGGACGTGTCGCGCGACGACTGGGAATCCTTCATCGGCAGCCTGGATCTGAACCGCCATTACCCCGGCATCCCGGCCGTCGCCTTCGCGCGCCACGTCCAGGACGCCGAGGTCGACGCGCTGGTGCGCGAGGTGCGCGCGGACGGCGTGCCGGAGTACGGGATCTGGCCGCCGGGACGGCGCGACACCTACGTGGTCAACGTCCACACCGCCCCCATGGACGCGCTGAACCGCAAGGCGCTGGGCTACGACATGCTGGGCGACCCGCTGCGCCGGCCCGCCATCCTGAAGGCGCTGGAGACCGGCCAGCCGGCCATCACCGCCAAGCTGACGCTGAAGGTCGACGAACAGCGGGCACCGCAGCCCGCCTTCATCATGTACCTGCCGGTGTTCAAGCGCGGCCTGCCCGCCGCCACGGCCGAGGAGCGCCGCACCGCGGTGTGGGGCTTCGTGCTGGCGCCGTTCCGCACCTACCCGCTGCTGGAGGGCATCATCGGCCCGCAGCACGACGAGCTGCGCCTGACCATCCACGACGGCGTCGGCACAGCACCCGAGCAGGAGATGTACCGCAGCCCCGGCCACGGCCGGGAGGCGGAGGCGCCGCGCACCCACGACCGGCTGTCCGAGACGCGGGTGATGGTGTTCCACGACCGGCCGTGGACGGTGACCTACGAGTCCACCCCCGCCTTCGACGCGCTGGTCGACACCGACAAGCCGAACACCGTGCTGGCCGCCGGCAGCCTGATCAGCCTTTTGCTGTTCGCCATCACCTGGAACCTGTCGACGACGCGCGCCCGCGCCGCGCGGCTGGCGGCGCGGATGACCGAATCGCTGCACCGGCGCGAGGCGGAGCTGCACCAGTTCTTCACCCAGGCGCCGGTCGGCATCGCCATCCTGGACGCCGACGGGCGGGTGCTGGACTGCAACCCGGTGCTGGGCGCCTTCATGGGCGTCGACGCGGAGCAGGTCATCGGCTTCAACATGGTGACGGAGGCGCGCGACCAGTCGCTGGCCCCCGCCATCCGCAAGGCGCTGACCGGCGAGTCGGTGGAGCTGGAGACGCAGTACGTCTCCACGCTCGGCGGGCGCAGCGGCTATTACCTCGTGCACCTCCAGCCGGTGTTCGACGGGGGCGAGTTCCTGTTCCTGCTGGCCTTCATCGACGACGTGACGGAGCGCCGCGCGGCCGAGCAGCGGGTGCAGTACCTGGCGCATTACGACGCGCTGACCGGGCTGCCCAACCGCACGCTGCTGCAGGACCGGCTGGCGCTGGCCATCGCCGGGGCGCGGCGCAACGGCACCACGGTGGCCGTGCTGTTCCTCGACCTCGACCACTTCAAGGTGATCAACGACTCGCTCGGCCACACGGTGGGCGACGAGGTGCTGAAGGACGTGGCCGTCCGCCTGCGCGGCTGCCTGCGCGAGGGCGACACGGTTGGGCGCCTGGGCGGCGACGAGTTCATCATCGTGCTGCCCGACGCCGGCACGGCGCAGGACGTGGCCGTGGTGGCCGACCGCATCATCCAGAGCATGGCCGCCCCGCTGCACGTGAAGGGGCGGGAGTTCACCGTCTCCCCCTCCATCGGCATCAGCCTGTTCCCGGAGGACGGCGAGGACGTCGAGCGTCTGATCAAGAACGCCGACGCCGCCATGTACCAGGCCAAGGCGGCGGGGCGGCGGGCGCTGCGCTTCTTCACCACCTCCATGGACGCGCAGCTGAACGAGCGGCTGAACCTGGAGGCCAACATCCGGCGCGCCCTGGACCTGGGCGAGTTCCGCCTGCACTACCAGCCGCAGCTGCACCTGGAGAGCGGCCAGCTGGTGGGGCTGGAGGCGCTGATCCGCTGGGCGCATCCGGACCTGGGCATGGTGCCGCCCGGCCGCTTCATCCCCATCGCCGAGGAGAGCGGGCAGATCGCCACGCTGAGCCTGTGGGTGCTGGACGAGGCCTGCCGGCAGGCCAGGCTGTGGCAGGCCGACGGGCTGGCGGCGCGGCGCATCGCGGTGAACATCTCCGCCCTGCAGTTCCGCAACGCCGAGCTGCCGGACCAGGTGGCCGCCGCCCTGCACCGCCACGGCCTGGACCCCTCCTGCCTGGAGGTCGAGGTGACGGAGGGGGCGCTGATCCGCAACGTGGACATGGCCATCCACATCCTGTCGTCGCTGAAGACCATGGGCGTGCGGGTGTCCATCGACGACTTCGGCACCGGCTATTCCTCGCTGTCCTACCTGCAGCGCTTCCCGGTGGACACGCTGAAGATCGACCGCTCTTTCATCAGCGAGATCGTCGCCGACGACAGCGACGCGGCGATCACCAAGGCGATTATCGGCCTGGGCAGCAACCTGGGCCTGACCGTCATCGCTGAGGGGGTGGAGACGGAACCGCAGCTGGAGTTCCTGCGCCGGCACGGCTGCCACGGCGCGCAGGGCTATCTGTTCAGCCCGCCCATGGCGGCCGAGGACGCCACCCGCTTCCTGCGCGACCGCCCGGCCATGGCCGCGGCGGACGACTGAGCGCATAGAAAGCGCATAGAATAGACCGCAGATTGCGGCGGTGGTGTTGCCGCGCTATGCAGGGGTGAAACGCCCCTGCCATTCGCGGTCCCCGCCATG
>NZ_DASPMG010000351.1:0-23635 GCF_035627195.1 Azospirillum sp. | reverse complement strand
GATCTCCGCCTTGCCGGTCAGCGCCGACAGGGGGAAGCCGCCGGCCAGGCTCTTGGCCATGGTCATCAGGTCGGGCACGACGCCGGAATGCTCGATGGCGAACATCTTGCCGGTGCGGGCGAAGCCGGTCTGGATCTCGTCCACCACCAGCAGGATGCCGTGCTGGTCGCACAGGGCGCGCAGCTTCTGGAGCAGTTCCGGCGGGGCGATGTTGAAGCCGCCCTCGCCCTGCACCGGCTCGATGAAGATGGCCGCCACGCGGGCGGGCTCGACGTCGCACTTGAACAGCGTGTCGAGCGCCTTGAGGCTGTCCTCGACCGTGATGCCGCGGTAGGCGTTGGGGAACGGCACGTGGTAGACGTCGCCTGGGAACGGGCCGAAGCCGGTCTTGTACGGCGCCACCTTGCCGGTCAGCGCCATGGCCATCATGGTGCGGCCGTGGAAGGCGCCGGAGAAGGCGACGACGGCCGGGCGCCCGGTGTGGGCGCGGGCGACCTTGACGGCGTTCTCCACGGCCTCGGCGCCGGTGGTGAAGAAGGCCGTCTTCTTCGGGTGGCTGCCGGGGGTGGCGGCGTTCAGCCGCTCCGCCAGCGCCACGAAGGATTCGTACGGCGTGACCATCACGCAGGTGTGCGTGAAGCTGTCGAGCTGCTTCTTCACCGCCTCGACCACCTTCGGGTGGCGGTGGCCGGTGTTGAGCACGGCGATGCCGCCGGCGAAGTCGATGAAGCGACGGCCCTCGACGTCCCACATCTCGGCGTTTTCCGCACGCTCGATGTAGACCGGCAGCATCGCCGAGATGCCGCGCGGCACGGCCGCGTCGCGCCGGGCGTGAAGCGACTGGTTCGACATGTCCCTGACCCTCCGTTCCTATGTCCCGCGCGCCTTACAGGCCCATGCACAGGTACTTGATCTCTAGGAAGTCCTCGATTCCGTACTTGGAACCTTCGCGGCCGATGCCGCTCTCCTTGATGCCGCCGAAGGGGGCGACTTCGTTGGAGATGATGCCCTCGTTGATGCCGACGATGCCGTATTCCAGCTTCTCGGCAACACGCCAGACGCGGCCGATGTCGCGGCTGAAGAAGTAGGCGGCGAGGCCGAATTCGGTGTCGTTGGCCATGCGGACCGCGTCCTCCTCCGTCTCGAAGCGGAAGAGGGGTGCGACGGGGCCGAAGATCTCCTCGCGCGCGACGCGCATGTCGGTGGTGACGCCGGTGACGATGGTGGGTTCGAAGAACAGCTCGCCCTTGGCGTGGCGCTTGCCGCCGGTGACGACCTTGGCGCCCTTCTCCAGCGCGTCGCCCAGCAGCTCCTCCACCTTGGCGACGGCCGCGGCGTTGATCATCGGGCCCTGCGTAACGCCGGCCTCCAGCCCGTTGCCGACGTTGATCGCCTGCACCGCCTTGGCCAGCTTCTCGGCGAACGCGTCGTAGACGCTTGCCTGCACCAGCAGGCGGTTGGCGCACACGCAGGTCTGGCCGGAGTTGCGGTACTTCGACGCCAGCGCGCCCTGAACGGCGGCGTCCAGGTCGGCGTCGTCGAAGACGATGAAGGGTGCGTTGCCGCCCAGTTCCAGCGACACCTTCTTCACCGTGTCGGCGCAGGCGCGCATCAGGATCTTGCCCACCTCGGTCGAGCCGGTGAAGGACAGCTTGCGCACGATCGGGTTCGACGTCAGCTCGTTGCCGATGGCGATGGGGTCGGAACCGGTGATGATATTGAACACCCCGGCCGGGATTCCCGCCCGCTCCGCCAGCACGGCCAGCGCCAGGGCGGACAGCGGCGTGTCCTCCGCCGGCTTGATCACCACGGGGCAGCCGGCGGCGAGCGCCGGCGCCACCTTGCGGGTGATCATGGCGTTGGGGAAGTTCCACGGCGTGATGGCGGCGACGACGCCGATCGGCTCCTTCAGGACGACGAGGCGCGTGCCGTGCTTGTGCGTCGGGATGACGTCGCCGTAGACGCGCTTGCCTTCCTCCGCGAACCACTCGATGAAGCTGGCGCCGTAGGCCACCTCGCCGCGCGCTTCGGTCAGCGGCTTGCCCTGTTCGGCGGTCATGAGGACGGCCAGATCCTCCTGATTCGCCATGATCAGCTCGTACCAGCGGCGCAGGATCGCGGCACGCTCCTTGGCGGTCTTGGAACGCCACGCCGGCCACGCCTCGTTGGCGGCGATGATGGCGGCGCGCGTCTCTTCCGCACCCAGGTCGGCGACGCGGCCCAGCTCGGCGCCGGTGGCCGGGTTGGTGACGGGGAAGCTGCGGCCGGAGTGCGCGCCGATCCACGCGCCGTTCACGTACGCCTTGCTCTGCAGGAGGCTCTGATCCTTCAACGCCAGCATGGGACCGCCCTGTGTCTTGGTTGTTTGCCGGGAACGCCGCGAGCGTACCGCTGTTTAATAAGTTAAACAACCCCCGTCGCGGTGTCGAGATTATGGTGACGGATTCCGGCCCATGCGGTATTGCTTATGGGCAAGGATACACGCCTCACGCGCACGGATCAGGAAACCGGCCCATGGATTTCGACGTTGGCGCGCGCCTGAAGCAGGTGCGCGAACTGCACGGCCTCTCGCAGCGCG
This sequence comes from Azospirillum sp., assembly GCF_035627195.1. Classification (GTDB taxonomy): domain Bacteria; phylum Pseudomonadota; class Alphaproteobacteria; order Azospirillales; family Azospirillaceae; genus Azospirillum. Next base: position 21,057 of record NZ_DASPMG010000351.1, on the reverse strand, counting down.
CGCTGGCGCAGCGGGCCGGCGTGACCAACGGCACCATCTCGCTGATCGAGCAGAACCGGTGCAGCCCGTCCGTCTCCTCGCTGCGCAAGGTGCTGCAGGGCATCCCGATGACGCTGGCCGAGTTCTTCGCCACCGACGACCTGCCGCCGCGCGAGCAGATCTTCTACAAGGCCGGCGACCTGATCGAGCTGTCGTCGATGCTGGTGAAGGGCAAGGTGGGACAGGTGTCGTTCCGGCAGGTCGGCGACCTGCGCGGCCGCAACCTGCAGGTCCTGCACGAGCGCTACGCGCCGGGTGCGGACACCGGCCGCACCATGCTCCAGCACGAATCGGAGGAGGGCGGCATCGTCATCAAGGGCCGGATCGAGCTGACCGTGGGCGACCGCAAGGAGATCCTGGGTCCCGGCGACGCCTACCTGTTCGACAGCCGCACACCGCACCGCTTCCGCAACATCGACGACGAGGAGTGCGAGCTGATCAGCGCCTGCACCCCGCCGTACCTATGAGCCCTGCTCCGCCGCCCCCTACCCCACCGCGTCGAAACGGCTGAGCACCACGGTGATGTTGTCGTGCCCGCCGCGCTCGTTGGCCAGCGTGACGAGGTGGCGGCAGGCGGCGTCCAGGTCGCCGCGCCCGGTGTCGCGCAGGATGGCGGCGATGGCCGGATCCGGCAGCATGCCGGTCAGCCCGTCCGAACACAGCAGGTAGATGTCGTCCGCCCGCACGCCGTGCACGGACACGTCCGGTTCCACCTCCTGCGTGGTGCCAAGCGCGCGGACGATGATGTTGCGCTGCGGCGCCGGGCCCCGGCTGCCCTGGTCGAGCCAGACCTGATAGAGGCTGTGGTCGCGGGTGAGCTGCGCCAGTTCGCCGCCGCGCAGCCGGTACAGCCGGCTGTCGCCGGCGTGGAAGGCGACCAGCCGGTCGCTGCCGTCCAGGCGCCACGTGCCGACCACCGTGGTGCCCATGCCGCGGCCGTCGGGATAGCCGCGCTCGGCGTTGAGCACCGCAAGGCGGCGGTTCGCCACCTGAACGGCCGAGCGCACCGTCGCCACGGCGTTCTGCACCGCCGCCTCGATGCCGCCGTCGCCGGACAGGGTGAGGTCGGCGTCCGTCCCGGCCGCCGCGCCGCCGGCACCCCGGCCACCGGCCGGCACGAATTCCGCCAGGAAGTCGACGATGGTGTCGGTCGCCGTGCGGCTGGCGATGTCGCCGCCGGCATGCCCGCCCATCCCGTCGCACACCAGCGCCAGCCCGAGGTCCGGCTCGATCCCGAAGCTGTCCTCGTTGCGCGCGCGCATGCGGCCGACGTCGGTGAGGCCGGCCGTGATCATGGCGAGGGTGTCGGTCTGAGGCATGAGGAGCGAACCTCGGCGCAAGCGCGTGGACGCGCATAATGGCCCATGGCCGGGCAAAGATACAGCGTCTCTTAACCTTGGCGCGATCAACCCTGACGTGCGCACCACCGCCGCCACAGCGCACGCAGGACGCGTTCCACCTGCCGGGCCTTGCGGCGCGGGTCGAGGACGGTTGCCGCCAGCAGGCGGGGGCGCAGGTCCGCATGCAGCCGGGCGAGACGGTCTGGATCGGCGGCCAGCGCGGAGGCGATTCGCACGTAATCGCCGGCATCGGCGGCCACGAGATCGCCGCACCCCACGACCCGCAGCAGCGAGGCGGACCACCGGCTCATCATGTTCGTGCCCGGCAGGGTCACCACCGGCACGCCCATGTACAGCGCCTCGAACGTCGTGGTGGCGCCGCAGAAGGGAAACGGGTCCAGGCCGATGTCGACGCCGTGATAGAGGGCCAGATGCCGCGCGCTCTCCTGGCTGGCCGCCGGCAGGACGATGCGGGCGGGGTCGACGCCGTGCCGCTCCATGACGGCCAGCACGCGGCGGCGCAGCGCGGGCGCGCCGTACACCGCCTTGTACTTGAGGACGAGGCGCGACTCCGGAACCGCGTTCAGCACGCGGGCCCAGAGCGCCAGCACCGTGTCGTTCACCTTGGCCGGGTTGTTGAAGCTGCCGAAGGTCACCCGGCCGGACGCCAGCATCGGCGGCGGCGCCGGATCCGGCGCGCCGTCGATGGGCCGGTAGGCGAACAGCACCGGCAGCCGCACCGGCCGTTCGGTGAAGCGCTCCCCGCCGCCGCGCGGGGTCATCACCGCGTCGGTCAGGATGGCATCCATGGCCGGCAGACCGCTGGTGGCGCCGTCGTACAGGCTGACCTGCACCGGTGCGGCGCGGTGGGCGGCGATCAGCGGGCGGTTGGCGTCGAACCGGCCCGCCACGCAGACCAGCACGTCGACGCCGTCGGCGCGGATCAGGTCGGCGAGTCGCGCGTCGTCCAGCCCGGCGACCTCGCGCCAGCCGTCGGCGAGGCCGCGCAGGTGCATGGTGGTGGCGTCGGAACGGGCGAAGTCGGCGTAGCACACCACCTCGAACCGGGCGCGGTCGTGGGCGGCGAGGATGGGCTCCAGGTTGCGGGCCACGGGATGGGCGCGCAGGTCCGACGACAGATAGCCGATGCGCAGCCGCCGGCCGGGATCGCGCGGGTTGGCGTGCGGCCTTGCGGCGGGCGCGGGCACGTCCGCCAGCCGCCGGTGTTCGGCGAAGCGGGCGGCCTCGTCCAGCGACGGGTCGTAGAGCAGCGCCGCCAGCAGGCCGCGGTGGGCGGTGATGTTTCCCGGCTCCAGGCGATGGGCGCGGCGGTTGAGCGCCGTTCCGGCTTCCGGACGGCCGAGCACGCGCCGGAGGCTCGCCAGCATGCACCACGATTCGACGTGCGCGGGATCGAGCGCCAGGACGCGGTGGAACGCCGCCTCCGCCTCGTCCACCCGGCCGAGGTCGTAGAGGGCGGCGGCGTGGGCCAGCCGGGCGGCGTCGAGCGCCGGGTCGAGAAGCGCGGCGCGCCGCTGCAGCGGCACGTTCGGCGCCGGTCCGCCGACGGCCGCGCTGGATTGGCCGAGCGCATGCCAGGCCTCCGCCCGGTCCGGGGCGAATCCGAGCATCCGGCGGTAGGCCGCCACCGCGGCGGCGTCCCGGCCGGAGGCGTGCAGCAGCACGGCGAGGTTGGCGAGCGGCCGCGGATCGTCCGGCCGCAGGCGCACGGCGCGCCGGGTGGCGGCGATGGCGGCCTCCGCGTCGCCCTGCCGCCGGGCGGCAACCCCCAGCGCGTACTGCGCCTCCCCATCCGCCGGATCGAGAACCAGCGCCCGCCCGTACGCCACCCGCGCGCCGGCCGGGTCGCCGGCCGAAAGGCGCGTGGTGCCGGCGTGCAGCCACGCCGGGCCGGGACCGGGGTTGAGCGGACCGGCCGCCGTCCGCCCGGCGCACCAGCGCCGCCACATGGCGGCCAGGGCGCGCTGCAAGGCGCGGCTGTTGGAGACGGCGTCGGTGAGCGGTGAATGCCGCACCCGCTCCCGCAGGCCGGCGCGGACGTCGGCCAGCCATGCCAGATCGCCGGCGCAGCGCCGGGCCAGCGCGACGTACGCCTCCTCCGTCCCGGCGACGAAGTCGTCCAGCCCGGCAGCCCGCAGCATCGAGGTGCTCCACCGGCTGACCATCCGCTCCTGTGCCAGGGTGATGACCGGCACGCCCATCCACAGCGCCTCGAACGTCGTCGTCGAGCCGCTGAACGGGAACGGGTCGAGCGCCAGGTCGATGCCGCGGTAGAGCGCCAGATGCTCGGCCCGCGTCTGCATCGTGGTCAGCAGCGTCACCCGCCCCTCCAGGCCGCGCCGGGCGAAGGGCGCCAGCACCCGCGCGCGCAGCGCCGGGTCGGCGAAGGCGGCGTTGTACTTGAGAACGAGGCGGGAGCCCGGCACCGCCTCCAGCACCCGCGTCCAGAGGTCCAGCACGGCGCCGTTGACCTTGGTGGGGTTGTTGAAGCTGCCGAAGGTCAGGTGCCCGGCCGCCGGCGCGGGAAGCGGTCCGGGATCGGGCGCATCGTCCATCGGCCGGTGGATGTAGAAGTTCGGCAGGCGGAACACCCGCTCGGTAAACCGCTCGCGCGCCCGTGCCGGCACCAGCGTGCGATCGGCGACGAGATAGTCCATCACCGCCAGCCCGCTGGTGGCGACGTCGTGGTGGCTGACCTGAACCGGGGCGGGCTTGTGGGCGCACACCAGCGGCCGGTTGCGGTCGAATCGCCCGGCGAGGCTGACGAGAATGTCGATCCCGTCGGCGCGGATCATCTCGGCGACCTCCGCGTCGTCGAGCCCGGTGATGACGCGCCAGCCGTCGACCATGCCGCGCAGGCGCTCGCTGACGGCGTCGGGCAGTTCCAGATCGGCGTAGCAGGTGATGGAAAAGCGGCTGCGGTCGTGGTGCGCCAGGACCGGTTCCATGTTGCGCGCCACGGGATGGGAGCGCAGGTCGGACGACAGGATGCCGATGCGGATCCGGCGCCCCGGATCGGGCAGGTTGAGGTGCGGGCGGACGGCGGCGTAATGACGGCGGGCGCAGCGATCCTCCAGCCAGCGGTGCGCGGCGAAGCGGGCGTCCGCATCAAGCACCGGGTCGTAGACGATTCCGGCGGCGAAGGCACGGAAGGTCACCGGGTCGTCGGGCGCCAGGAGAACGGCACGCCGGCCCGCCGCGTTGGCGGCGGCGTGCTCGTCCAGGTCGCGCAGCACGCTGCCGAGGAAGCACAGCGCCTCCACCTGCGCCGGGTTGACGGCCAGCAGCCGCTCCAGCGCCGCACGCGCCGCGCCGAAGCGCGAAAGGTCATGCAGCGCCGCGGCGTGGCCGAGCCGGGCCGGTTCGAGCAGCGGCTTGAGCAGCGACGCGCGCCGCTGCACCGGCAGGGCCGGCACCGGGCCGCCGAAGGTGCCGATCGACAGGCCCATGGCGTGCGTCACCTCCGGCCAGCCCGGAACGAGCACCACGGCGCGGTGGAAGGCGTTCACCGCCTCCCGGTGACGGCGCAGGGTCTGCAGCAGCACGCCCAGGGTGGCCGGCAGCGCCTCGTCCTGCGGGCGCAACGGGATGGCGCGGCGCAGCGCCGCCACCGCGCCGTCGAGGTCGCCCAGGCGCTGGCGCGCGGTGGCGAGGCCCATCCACACCGCCGCGTGGCCATCGTCGAGGCGCGACGCCGCCTCGAACGCCGCCGCGGCCCCGGCCGCGTCGCCGGCCGCGAGGCGCAGTTCACCGAGGTTCAGGTGCGCCGCGGCCTGCGCCGGATCGCCGGCCACGGACTGCGCGAACGCCTCGGCCGCCTCCGCCGCCCGGCCAAGGCGGCGCAGCAGGACGCCCAGGTTGAAGAAGGCGTGCGGCGGACCGGCCTGCAGCGCGAGCGCGTGGCGGTAGGCGAAGACCGCCTCCGCCGGGCGGTCCAGCCTCTCCAGCACCATGGCGTGGTGCAGGTGCTGGTCCGGAACGTCGGGCGCCAGGACGGCGGCGGCGGCCATGCAGCGCGCGGCCACGTCGAAGCGGCCGACCTGGGCCGCCAGCATGCCCAGCAGGTAGCGCGCGCCGGCCTGCTCCGGATCCGCATCGATGATGCGGGTGTAGAGGATCTCCGCTTCCTGCAGGCGGCCGGACTGGTGGTGCTCCACGGCGGCGGCGAGCGCTTCGGCGATGGTGGCCATGGGGGGACGGGTCCGGGTTGGGGGCGGGCGGTTGCTTACGATTGCGTCGTTCGCGACGGGCGCGAGCGCTGGTCATCCTGCCACCACGCCAGGGTCGTGGCGAGACGGTCCACGACCGGCCGCCAATCCCCCGGTTGCCGCTGGCGAAAGAGCCGGAGCGAGGGGTACCAGGGGCTGTTGTCGCGCCCGTCGAACCAGTACCAGATCCGGCCCTGCCCGGCCGGCAGCAGCACCCAGGTCGGCACGCCCAGCCCACCCGCCATGTGCACGGTGGTGTTGCTGGTCGAGATCACGAGATCCAGTGCGGCGACCTGTGCCGCGAAGCCGTCCAGGTCGCGCATGGGGTCGATCTCCGCATCGGCGAGGACGGTGACGCCAAGCTCGCGGCGCACGGCCTCCAGATCCTCCCGGCAATCGCCGTACTGAAGATTGACGAAGGTGATGCCCGGCTGCGTCAGGAGCGGCGCCCAGGACAGCAGGTCCAGCGACTTGTTGCGCCCGAAGTCCGTGTTCTTGCTGCGCCAGGACACGCCGACCAGGAGATTGCCGGGGGCGTCCGCCCCGTAGCGATCCCGAATCCGCCGCCGCCGCATGCCGTCGGCCACGAGGTAGGACGCGCGGGACGGAAAGCGCGAGAAGTCCGGCCGCAGCCACCGCCCGATGCTGCCGAGCGGGCAGTGAACGTCGGCGGGGCGGGACAGGTCCGGCGGGTTCAGGGCCGGTGTGCGCGGAACGACCTCCACCGCGGGGAAGGAACGCTGCAGGATCGGCACCAGGCGGGGATCGCATTCCAGCGCGCAATCGACGCCGGCCTCGACCAGGTCGGGGATCATCCCGGCGTAGATCAACTCGTCTCCGACGCCCTGTTCGCCCCACAGCAGCAAGCGGCGGCCGGCGAGGTCGCCACCGTCCCAGCGCGGCTGCGGAAAGCCCCGCCGCGGCTGGTCGAACCCGGACGAGGACCACCGCCATTCGTAATTGGCGAAGCCTTCGGCCAGGATCCCGCGTTCCATTTGCAGGAGGCCCAGCAACCGGCGCACCTCGGCGTCCTCGGGCGCGATCCGCAGTGCCCGCCCGAAGCTGGCGAGCGCCACGTCCGCCGCACCGTACTGAAGGCAGACGCCGAGATTGGTCAGCGCCAGCGCGGAATCCGGCAGCAGCGCGATGGCCCGGCGGGCTGTCCGAACGGCCTTGTCCAGGTCGTCGCGCTCGCGGTTGAAGATCACGAGGTTGCTGAGGGCCGGCGCGCAATCCGGGGCCAGCGTCAGCGCCCGCGTGAAGGCGGCGACCGCCGCGTCGCCGGCACCGGCACCGGCTGCCCGCAAGGCCCGGCCCAGGTTGACATGGCTGCCGGCGTTGCCCGGCGCCAGGGCGACGGCGCGGTGGCCGGACCGCAGCGCGGCCTTGTCCTTGGCCGCGAGCCGGATGGCCGTCAGCGTGTCGTACGCCGCCGCCAGATCCGGCCGCTGCCGCAGCGCGCGGCGGCACGCGGCGACGGCCTCCGCCGTCCTGCCGGTCTGCTGCTGGAGCAGCTCCGCAAGCGCCACGAAGGCCTCGGCGTAGTCGGGCTGGAGCGCCAGGGCCATGCGGTAGGCCGTTTCCGCCCCCCGCGCGTTTCGCCCCGCCCCTTGCCCGGCCGCTTCCAGGCACGCGCGTGCGTTGCCGAGATTGTACCACGCCTCCGGAAAATCCGGCTTCGCGGCGAGGGCCTGCAGCACCGCCTCCTCCGCCGCCGAAGGCCGGCCGCGCGCGTGTTCGAGAATGCCCAGGTTGTAGGAGATGTCCGCCAGATCCGGCCGCAGCGCGGCGGCGTGGCGATAATGCCGCGCGCCCTTGTCCAGGTCGCCGCCGTGCTCGTGGATCTGGCCGAGGTGCACGTGCGCCTCCGCCAGGGACGGATCGAGCAGCACCGCCCTGACAAGGGGCGCCACAGCGTCCCGCCGTCGATTCCGCCCGTTCAGCAGTATGCCCAGGTCGGCCTGGACGCGCGGGAGATCCGGCGCGAGCGCCACGGCCTGGCCATAGTGTTCGATCGCCTCGTCCACGCGGCCGAGCAGGCGAAGCACGTTTCCGAGGTTGGTGTGGTAATCGGCAACCCCGGCGCGTGCGGCGATGGCCTTGGCGATCAGCTCCGCCGCCAGGGGCAGCCGCCCCGTCTGCGCCGCCAGCACGCCGTGCAGGTGCAGGGCGTCGGGCAGGTCGGGAACGGCCTCCAGGATGCGCCCGTACAGCGTCTCCGCTTCCATCACGCGACCTGCCTGATGGTGCTCCAGCGCGATCAGCAGAGCTTCTTGGGGGGTTGCCATGGGGTATGGAACGTGGCCGTGAGGGAAGGAACCACCCAAAGTGCGCGGCGCGTCGGAACCGCACGGGGCAGAGGCACGGCGAGGATAGCAGAGCCGTCCGCCGTCATGCAGCAATCGTCATAGGCCTACCGGGTGGCATGGTGCCGCTGGTGCGCGCACCAGTCGCGCCAGAGCGTGCGGTAGGCGTCCTCCACGCCGCGCGCGAAGGCCTTCGGCTCCGACAGCGGGGTGGTGCGCATGCGGGGGCGCAGGGTCCGGCGCAGCTCCACCAGACGCCCGGCGTTCGCGGCCATGGCCGCGGCGGCCTCCACATAGGCCTCGGGCGACTCCGTCACGCAATCGCCCAGCCCCACTATGCCCAGGATGCTCGCCCCATAGCGGTCGAGCACGCGGTCACCGGCCAGCGCCACCGTCGGCGCCCCCATCCACAGCGCCTGCGCCGTGGTGGTCACGCCACCGTAGGGGAAGGTGTCGAGGAAGACGTCGGCGTCGTTGAACGCGGCGTAGTGGTCCCACAGCGTCGCCGTCGGCGGCCGCGTCTCGATCCGCCCGGGCGGCAGCCCGTGCGCGTCGCACAGGATGCGGCGCAGCCGGCGCTCGCCCGCCGCGCTCATGTCGGCGGCCTTGACCAGAAGGCGCGAGCCCGGCACGCGGGCCAGCACCCGCGCCCACGCGTGCAGCGTCGCGTCGCGCACCTTGGAAAGCTGGTTCATGCTGCCGAAGGTGACGAAGCCGTTGCGCAGGACCGGCGGCTCGCCGGGCTCGGGCGTCGGCATCAGCGGGTCGAAGTGGTAGGCGATGGGAACGCGCACCAGCCGCTCGCGGAACGCCGCCTCGGTCCCCGGCGGCGCCAGCGTGGCGTCGACGACCAGGGCGTCCACGGCGGCCATGCCGGTGGTGGTCATGACGGGGAAGTGCACCTGCACCGGCGCGGGCCGCCGCGCCAACGCCAGCAGGCGCTGCCCGGCCGATGGGAAGCCGGCGCCGTCCACCAGCACGTCGATGCCGTCGGCGCGCACGAGTGCGGCCAGATCGTCGTTGGCGATCCCGTGCACCGGGTGGAACAGCGCCGCCGCCGCGCGGTAGCGGGCGGAGATCGGGTTGTCCTGGTGCGGCCCCAGCGCGTAGACGACGGCCTGCACCGCCGGCCCGTGGTTCTCGACCAGCGGCAGGCAGGTGTAGTCGTGCGTCAGCATGTTCTCGACCAGATAGCCGACGCGCAGCGGCCGGTCCGGGTCGGCGGCGCGGGCCGGTGCCGGCTCGGGTAGCGGGTCGGCCAGCGGGTCGGCGTAGCGGCGCGCCCAGTCCTCGACGCGGGCGCGGATGACGGCGGGCGGTGCGTCGGTCAGGTTCAGGCTGAGGATGGCGCCGGCGGCCGTGAGCGCATCGGGACGCAGCGCGGCCGATGCGGCGAACGCCGTGGTGGCGCGCACGGGATCGCCCGCCGCCCGAAAGACGCGGCCGAGGTCGAGCAGCAGCTCCGCGTCGCCGGGCCGCCACGCCGCCGCGCAGCGCAGGCAGGCCAGCGCCTCCTCCAGGCGCCCGAGGGCGCGCAGGAGGCGCCCGCGCGCGGCCCAGGCGTCGGCGTTCGCCGGCTCCAGCCGCAGCAGCCGGGCGAACGCGTCGGCGGCCTGCGCATCCCGTCCGCCGTCCCGCAGCACGGTGGCCAGCACCCGGACGGTGTCCGGATCGTCCGGCACGAGCGCCGCGGCCCGGGCCAGCGGCGCCGCCGCCCCGTCGGGGTCACCCATGCCGGAAAGCAGCAGGCCCAGGTTGTGCAGCGTCGCCGGCTGGTCGGGCCGCACGGCGAGCGAACGGCGGTAGGCGGCGACCGCGCCCGCAGCCTGCCCCGCCGATGCTAGTCCCCCGGCGTGGCGGGCCAGCGCCGCCGCGAGCCGCGGCGCCGCCTCCGCATGGCCGGGCTGGACGGCGAGCAGGCGGGCCAGCGCCCGCGCCGCGGCACCCGGATCGCCGGCCTCCATGAGGAGTTGCGCGGCGCCGAGCGCGCAGGCGTCCCGCTCCGGGCTCCGGTCGAAGGCGGCGAGGAAGGCGTCGGCCGCCTCCTCCCGCCGGCCCAGCGCCTGGAACACCTTCGCGAGGTTCTCGCGGTAGTCGGCGACACCGGGGCTGTGGGCGACGGCGGCGGCGATGCGGTCGACCGCCAGGTCGGGCCGGCCGGCCTGTGCCAGCAGCACGCCCAGCAGGTGCAGCGCGTCCGGCTGGTCGGGATCGGCCTCCAGGATGCGGCCGTACAGCACCTCGGCCTCGGCAAGACGGCCGGCCTGGTGGTGGTCGACGGCGGCGAGCAGCGCCTCCTGGATGGTGGCCATCGGGGGCTTTCGTCAGGCGGTGGCCGGCGCGCGGGCGAGCAGCGCCAGATGGGCGTGCGTCTCGGCGCGGCCGGGATCGAGCGCCACCGCACGGGCGACGGCGGCGCGGCCGGCGGCACCCTGCCCCAGCCGGCCCAGCACCACGCCCAGGCGGCTCCAGCAGCCGGCGAAGTCCGGCTTCAGCGCCAAGGCCCGCCGGTAGGCGCGCGCCGCAGCCTGGGGAAGCTCCGCGTCGTCGAGCACCCGGCCGAGGTCGGAGGGCAGCTCAGCCGCTTCCGGACGCAGCGACATGGCGCGGCCGATCAGCGCGACCGCCTGGTCGGCGCGGCCGGACTGCCCGGCCAGCACGCCCAACAGGTGCAGCGCGTCGGCGTTCCGCGGATCCTGGTCGAGGATGCGGGTGTAGAGTCGTTCCGCCTCCGCCACGCGCCCGGCCATGTGGTGCTCGAGCGCCAGCGTCAGGGAGTCCGCGGTGGTGGCCAGGGTGCTCCTCCCGTTCGGGTCGGCGAGCGTCCTTTGTGGACCAGAGCACCCTTTGTGGACCAGAGGACGGGCCTCGGCAAGCCGGGATGCGCGGGCGCGCCGAACGTGGTAGACTGTCTCCTTCGGATCGGAGGTCCGTCCATGGCTTCACCGCTCGACATCGCCGTCACCGGCCTCACCGCCCAGACCCGCCGCGTCGAGGCGTCGGCGTCCAACGTGGCCAACGTGCGCAGCCGCGGCGCCATGCCCGACGCCGCCGGCGCCGTGCCGGAGGGCAAGCCCGCCGCCTACCAGCCGGTCGGCGTGGCGCAGAGCGAACAGCGCCTGGGCGCGGACGCCGCCGGCACGCGGGCGACCTTCACGCCGATCACCCCCGCGTACCTGGCCGAATACGAACCGGAAGCCGATTACGCCGACGCCCAGGGCATGGTGGCGGCGCCCAACGTCGACCTTGCCCGCGAGGCGGTCAACCAGATCGCCGCCGGGCGCGCCTATGCCGCCAACATCGCGGTGACGCGCACCGCCGACGAGATGCAGAAGTCGCTGCTCGATTCGAAGGTGTGACCCTTACCCCGCCAGCACGATGATGTCGCCGGCATTCAGCGGCGGCACGCCGGTCAGGGTTACCAGATGCACCGCCGCCGTCGGGCCGCTGCCGTCGGCGTCGAACCATAGGGTCCCCGTGCGCGTATCGTAAACCAAGCGGTCGTCGGCGTCCGCCGCGCGGTCCAGCGCGAAGCGGCCGGTCAGCAGGGCGCCGGACGACAGGCCAAAGCCGCCGCCCAGGAGGGCGATGCGGTCCACCCCGGCTTCGAAATCGGTGACCGCATCCGCCCCGTCGCCCGGTGCGTCGAAGCGGAACAGGTCGGCGCCGGCCCCGCCCGCCAGCGTGTCGGCGCCCGATCCGCCGGCCAGCGTGTCGTTGCCCAGGTTGCCGGCCAGAAGGTCGTTCCCGGCGCCGCCGGCCAGCACGTCGTCGCCCTGGCCGCCGAAGGCGGTGTCCGCCCCCTCTCCCCCGTCCAGCGCGTCGCCGTCCATGTTGCCGTACAGGACGTCGTTGCCGGCGTGGCCGAAGAGGACGTCGGCACCCTGGCCGCCGAACAGCGTGTCGGCGCCGTCGCCGCCCAGCAGGTGGTCGGCCTGCTGGTTGCCGTACAGCGTGTCGTTCAGCGCCCCGCCGTCGAGGGTGTCGCGGCCGTCGAGCCCATACAGCACGTCGGCCGCGGCACCACCGGCCAGCGCGTCGTCGGCACCCGTGCCCGGCCCGTGCGGGGCCACCAGCGCGTAGCTGCCGTCCGGACCGGCGATGCGGATGTCGTCGAAGTAGATCGTGCGGGTGTCGGCGCCGGTGTCGGCCGGATTTTCCCACGGGAACTTGTAGATACCGACCTTGAAGTACGGCCCTTCCTGGTCGTTGAAGCAGTTGGCGGCGTTCGGCAGGTCGAGCACGAGGTGGCCGTCGCGCCACAGCTGCAGGCTGCCGGTGGCGTCGGTGTAGCCCCACTTGACCTTCCACACCCAGTCCGTCCACTTGCCGATGGCGGTGCGCACGTCGCCCAGGTCGTGGGTGACAACGCTGTCGTAGCGCTGGCCGGTGGCCGGCGTCATCGGATCGGCGTCGGCGCGGATGCGCACCACGAGGTGGTTCGTGCCGTCTTCCCACGGCAGGATCTTCATCGCCACCGCCGGGTTCTTCCACTCCTCGCCGGGATCGGGCCAGTCGTGGAACTGCATGATGATTTCCGGCGAGGAGTCCGCCTGCCAGTCGGCCGGCATGTAGACCTTGGTGCCGTACCAGTAGGTGTCGCCGATGCGGGCGCTCTGCCCGCCGGTGAAGGCCGGCGGCTGCATGCTGTCGGGCACCAGTTCGGTGCGGTAGGGGACGGGGCTGTTGTAGTGATCCAGGTGGAACTGGGCGGCGCGTTCGCCGGCGATGTCGACCACCGGGATGGCGTTGTTGCCGGAATGGTGGAAGCCCAGCGCCACCATGTCGGTGACGGTGTCGAAGGTCGCTTCGAACTGAAGACCGGGGCGTGTGAAGGCCATGCGCAGCGTCTCTCGGTCGTTGGGCCGACCGTCATCGCCGGGCCCGGATCACGCTGCCATATGAGGGAAGTCGCAGGCCGGACCAATGGAGGAAGGCGAGGTACGGCGGCCGAAGGCCGGCTGCCCCGGTGGTGAAGGCCACCGGGGAGCACGCGTCGCGTTCAGGGTACCGAGGGTGCGGCGGCCCGGCCCGTCGGGACCGGCCGGCCGACGATTCAGACGAGGTGGGTCGGACGAGGTGGGCCGGACGAGGTGGGTCAGACCAGGATGTTCAGGTTCTGGCCGCGCGTCTCGGTGATGTTGCCGCCAGCCGAGGGGGCGGGCGCGCCGCCCGTGCCGCCCGAGAGCAGCGCCGCGACGGCGCCCTGCTGCTGCGCGGAGTTGCCCAGCATCTTCATGCCGGTGTCCATCTGCGTCATGGACTGGCGCAGCGCAACCGCTGCCCCGGCCGTCGTGGATGTGACGTCCATGCGCCCTGCTCCTTCAGATGACCACGTTCACGCGCGGCGTGCTGCCGCCCGCGGGCGTGGCCGATGGTGTCGATACCGGCGCCGGGCCGGCCGTGGTCACCGGCGGCACCTTTGCCGGGAAGTCCGCTGCCGGGAAGTCCGCCCGACGGGCCGAAGCCCCGCCGGACGCGGCCGCAAGGCCGTCCGAAGCCGGGGATGCGGCGGATGCATCCGTCTTGCCGTCGGCGGCGCCGCCGACGACGACTTCCAGCTTCTTGCGCTTCTCTTCCTTGTTCTGGGCATCCTCGTAATGCTTGAGGGCCGTTTCGGAAGGAATCTGGTCGACGGTCTTCCCCGTCGCGGGATCACGGTACAGGAGAACCAGACGCGACGCATCCGCGTTGAACGAGAACGCGATCATCGGATAGCGCGCGATCAGCGGCGCCTCGCCCTCTTCCTTCGACGGAATCCGGGTGTCGGCCCGGTCCTCGGCGTCGCCGCCGTTGCGGGCCGTCATGACGGGCAGCATCCTCGGCGATGCCGCTATGGCCGATGCCACGTTCATGACCGACTCTTCGAGTCAAAGACAATCCCAACGCTACATTACGCCGACGCCTGTCGTTTGTAAAGGCTTCGTTCATGCAACCGCATGTGCGCCGTACGGCCGTTGCCGCGCGACGGGACAAGCGTACGTCGAACATGCCGATCGTCCGAGTCCCGAACGGCATCAGCGCCTGGCGTTGATTTGGCGGACTCTTCGGCTGGACTGAACCGGACCTTTCGCATTGCTTCGAACGGCGGGAATATCCCGAGGAGGATTCTCGCTACGCGGCGGGACGGCGCGCGGTGACGACGAAGCCGGCGACCGGCGACTGCCCTTCCTGCCGCAGCGTTTCCACCGCCATCCCGCGCAGTTCGAGCCCCGCGTCGGCCAGCGTGCGGCGCACGTAATCCTCGGCGTGGGTGTAGCGGCCGTGCGGGTTGACGCGATAATCACCGGCGCCCTCCAGCCGCTCGACCGTGAAGGCCAGCAGGCCGCCGGGCCGCAGCGCCTGCGTCGCGGCGGCCAGAACGGTGTCGAGCGCGCCGAAATAGCACAGCACGTCCGCCGCGACGATCACGTCGAACGCCTCCGGCCGACCGGCGAGGAAGGCGCCGAGTTCGACCTCGCACAGTTCGTCGTACAGTCCCCGCCCGTAGGCGCGCGACAGCATGCCGGACGACAGGTCGACGCCGACCAGACGGCGTGCCAGCGGGCGCAGCAGCGGCCCGCACAGCCCGGTGCCGCAGCCGGCATCGAGGATGGTGGCGCCGCGCGCCACCCCCTCCGCCCGCACGGCGGCCGCCAGCAATTCCGGCGCGCGGTAGCCGAGGCCGGCCAACGTCTGTTCGAACGCCGGGGCGAACAGGTCGAAGGTCTGGCGGACGAACCCGTCGGACGCGCGCGCGTCCGCCGCCTTTCCGGCCAGCGCCGCGCCGAGGTGGGCGGCCAGCGGGTTGTCCGGGTGGTCGCGCAGCCATTCGTCGGCATAGCGGGCGGCGGTCTCGGCGGCACCATCGCCGTGCATCAGGTACAGCGCGCGGCCGAGGTTCTCGTGCGCCAGCTGCGACCGCGGGTCGAGGCGCAGCGCGCGGCGGTAGGCGACCACCGCCGTTTCCTGCTCGCCGCCGTTGGAGCGGCCGTTTCCGTAGTTGTTGTAGGCGTCGAGGAATTCGGGGGCGAGCGCCACGGCGCGCTGCAGGTAACGGGCGCTGGCGTCGAGGTCGCCGACCAGCTTCAGCGTCGAGCCGATGTTGTAATAGACGCGCGCATCCGGAAGGCCGTCCGCCAGCACCTGCCGGAACGTCGCCAGCGCCTCGTCGACGCGGCCCAGCTCGATCAGCACGTTGCCCAGGTTGTTCAGCGCTTCCGGGAACGGCGAGCGCGCCTCGATCGCCTTGCGGAACGACGCTTCCGCCTCCAGCAGGCGGCCCTGCCCTGCCAGGAAGGTGCCCTGCTCGAAGTGGACGTCGGCGGGCGGGATCGAGCGGCCAAGCCGCAGGGACGTGCCGGTCACGGATCGCATCCTCAGGTCGAAGTACGGTGTGCGCAGCAGACTACACGCCACCGGCCGCCGTCAACGGGGCAGAGCGCGGCCGCGCCGCCGCCCGCAGGCAACGTCCGATAAAGCGGTATGCCGACGGTACAGGCGGCGCCCTTAACGCCACGTTAACCATATTCATGAGACAACAGGGGCACGCAAGGCTCACCGACTGGTTCTCGGCATTGCGTTTTCCTCCCTGTAAACTTGGGCCGCCTCGTGCGGCCCGTTTGTTTTTGGTCTTCCCGCCTTTTCGTCTTCATCCGGCTTGCGCGGACCGGCGCGGTCATGCTGCCATGCCCCGGCGCGATGATGCCCGGACGACGCCGTGAGCCAGACGAGATGAGCCAGAAGACCCGCGACCGCGGCGGCCCGCCGAACCCCGCCGGCACCCGTCTGTCGGACGCGGTGGCGCACCATCAGGCCGGCCGCCTCCACGACGCCGAGGCCGGGTACCGCGCCGTGCTCCAGGCGCAGCCGCGCAACGCCGACGCGCTGCACCTGCTGGGCGTGCTGGCGCTGCAGGTCGGCCAGCCGATCGCCGCGGTGGAGCTGATCGGCCGCGCCATCCAGAACGCCGGCACCGTCGCCGACTACCACGACAATTTCGGCAGCGCGCTCGCCGCGGCCGGCCGGCACCAGGAGGCCGTGGAGGCGCACGGCCGGGCGGTGCGGCTGAAGCCGGACTTCGCGCAGGCGCGCTTCAACCTGGGCAACGCGCTCCAGGCGCTGGGCGACGCCGGGCGGGCGACCGGCGCCTTTCTGGGGGCGCTGGCGCTGCGGCCGGACTATGCCAAGGCCTGGTACAACCTCGGCAACGCCTTGCGCGCGACCGGCCATGCGGGCAGCGCCGTCACGGCGCTCGACCGCGCGGTGGCGCTGGCTCCCGGAATGGTCGAGGCGCACACCAACCTGGGCGACGCGCTGGCCGTGCTCGGCCGGCTCGACGCCGCGGTGGCGCAGCACCGCGCGGCGGTGGCGTTGCGCCCGGACGATGCCACGGCGTGGTACAACCTCGGCGCGGCGCTTCAGCAGAACAACGCCTACGAGGAGGCGGAGATCGCCTACCGCGAGGCGTTGCGCCGCGCCCCGGGGCACGTCGGCGCGCTGAACAACCTGGGCAGCGTGCTCAAGCGCCTCGGCCGGCCCGAGCAGGCGGAGACATGCCACCGGCAGGCGCTC
Source organism: Azospirillum sp. (assembly GCF_035627195.1). Lineage (GTDB taxonomy): Bacteria > Pseudomonadota > Alphaproteobacteria > Azospirillales > Azospirillaceae > Azospirillum. The sequence continues at coordinate 4,590 of NZ_DASPMG010000351.1, read as the reverse complement.
GACCTGCGGCCCGACTTCACGGAGGCGCTGTACAACCTCGGCAACGCGCTGGCGGCCCAGGGCAAGGTCAAGGAGGCGCAGGGCTGCTACGAGGAGGCGCTGGCGCGCACCCCCGATCTGGCCACCGCCAGCCACAACCTCGCCCTGCTGGCCCTGCGGCACGGCGACCTGGAGCGCGGCTGGCACGGCTATGACCGGCGCTTCGCCGCGCACGAGGCGCTGCCCGACCGCCACATCGCCGCCCCGCCATGGCAGGGCAAGCCGCTGGGCGGCGGTACGCTGCTGATCTGGCGCGAGCAGGGGGTCGGCGACGAGATCCTGTTCGCCTCCTGCTACGCCGACGCCATCGCGCAGGCCGGCGGGCCGGTGGTGATCGAGGCGGACCCGCGGCTCGTGCCGCTGCTGGCGCGTTCCTTCCCCGCCGCCACCGTGCGCGCGGAAAGCTGCGACGCCGACGGGCGCGAGACGATCGAGCCGCCGCACTGCGCGGCGCAGGTCCCGGCGGGAAGCCTGCCGCGCTTTCTGCGGCCGGAGCTGCGCCGTTTTCCGCCCCGTGCGTCGTGGCTGGTGGCGGATGCGGAGCGGGTGCGGGCGTGGCGGGAGCGGGTGGCGGCGCTGGGCCCGGGGCTGGTGGTGGGGATCGGCTGGCGCAGCGGGCTGATGACGCGGGAGCGCGCGGGGGCGTACACGCGGCTGGAGGCGTGGGGTCCGGTGCTGGCGGTGCCGGGGGTGCGCTTCGTGAACCTGCAGTACGACGAGTGCGCGGCGGAGATCGCCGACGCCGAGGCGCGCTTTGGGGTGCGCATCCACCGCTGGGCGGACCTGGACCTGAAGAACGACCTGGAGGGGGCGGCGGCGCTGGTGGCCAACCTCGACCTGGTGATCTCGCCGGCGATGTCGGCGGGCGAGCTGGCGGGGGCGCTGGGGGTGCCGGTGTGGCGCTTCGGGGCGGTGGACTGGACGCAGCTGGGAACGGCGGCGCGGCCGTGGTTCCCGGCGATGCGGCTGTTCCAGCCCCGCGCCGGCGAGACGCTGGATGACGTGCTCGTCCGCATCGCCCTGGCGTTGCGCCGGCTGGCGCCGCCGGCCGTAGCGGCGGCCCCGGCTCTGGCCCCGGCCTCGGCAGCGACAGCGATCGACCCCGCGCGGGTGGAGGCACTGGTCGGCGAGGCCGTGGCGCTGCACCGGGCCGGGCGCCTGCAGGAGGCCGAGGTGCGCTACCATCAGGCACTCCGCGAACAGGCGGACCACGCCGATGCGCTGCACCTGCTGGGCCTCCTTTACCACCAAGCCGGGCTGCACACCGACGCGCTGGAATGGATCGGCAAGGCGCTGGCCGTCGACCGGCGTTTCCCCCAGGCCTTCAACCACCTCGGGCTCGTGCATCAGGCGCTCGGCAAGGACGGGCCGGCGCAGGCGTGCTTCGAACGCGCGGTGGCGCTCAAGCCGGACTTCGCCGACGCGCTGACCCACCAGGGCCTGCTGGTCCAGCGCACCGCACGCATCGACGAGGCGGAGCGCTGGCACCGCCGCGCCGTCCGCCTTGATCCCGAGAACGCGGCGGCGCACGCCAATCTCGGCTACGTGCAGGAACTGCGCGGCGGATGCGAGCGGGCGCTGGAACACTACCGCCGCGCCGCCGCGCTGCGCCCCGCCCTGCCCGACGCGCACAACAACATCGGCACCATGGAACGCGCGCTGGGCCGCACCGCGCTGGGCGAGCGCCCGTTCGAGCGTGCGGTGCGCATCGATCCGGGCTTCGCGCTGGCCGCCTGGAACATCGGGCTGCTGCGGCTGGCGCAGGGCGACCTGGAGGCGGGCTGGGCCGGGTATGACCGGCGTTTCCAGGCCCGCCAGCTCCAGAAGCCGCGGCGCATCCCGCTGCCCGCCTGGCAAGGCGACGACCTCGCCGGCCGCCGGCTGCTGGTGTGGTGCGAGCAGGGGCTGGGCGACGAGATCCTGTTCGCCTCCTGCTACGAGGACCTGGCCGGGCGCGGTGGCCGCATCGTTTTCGAATGCGACCGCCGGCTGGTGACGCTGTTCGCCCGCGCCTTCCCATGGGCGGACGTGCGCGCGGAAACGGTCGATGCCGAGCGCAACGAAACGATGGCCCAGCCGGACGCCGATCTGCAGGTGCCGGCCGGCACCCTTGCCCGCCTCATGCGGCGGACGCTCGGCGCCTTCCCCGCCCGGACCGCCTTCCTGCGGGCGGACGCCGCGCGGCAAAAGCTTTGGCGCGAGCGGCTGGACGCGCTCGGCCCCGGCCTCAAGGTCGGCATCGGCTGGCGCAGCCAGATCGTCACTGCGCAGCGGGAAGCCGCCTACACGCGACTGGAGGCGTGGAGCCCGGTGCTGGCGGTGCCGGGGGTGCGCTTCGTGAACCTGCAGTACGACGAGTGCGCGGCGGAGATCGCGGCGGCGGAGGCGCGGTTCGGCGTGACCATCCACCGCTGGCCGGACCTGGACTTGAAGGACGATCTGGAGGGGGTGGCCGCACTGATCGCCAACCTCGACCTGGTGATCGTCCCGGCCACGGCGTCGGGCGAGTTGGCGGGCGCGCTCGGCACGCCCGTGTGGCGCCTGGGGGGGCCGGACTGGACGTGGCTGGGCGCGGGGGCGCGGCCATGGTTCCCCAGCATGCGCCCGGTTCAGCCGCGCCCCGGCGAAACGCTCGCCGACACCTTGGGCCATGTGGCGCGGGAGCTTCGCCGGACCGCCAAAACGCCGTAAGCGCTACAAGGCGCGCAGGGCGCGGGCGATGCGGGCCAGCACCAACTCCAGCGTTTCCCCCGGCCGCGGCGCGAACAGGCGCATGGCGGGGAACCAGGGGCGCGCTCCCGCGCCCAGCTGCGTCCAGTCGGCCGCGCCGAACCGCCACGTCGGCGTGCCCAGCGCCGCCGCCAGTTCGCCCACCGAGGTGGCCGGCGATACGACGAGATCGAGGCCGGCCATCAGCGCGGCGGTGCCGTCGATGTCGTTCTTGAGGTCGAGGTCCGGCCAGCGGTGGATGGTCACGCCGAACCGCGCCTCGGCGTCGGCGATCTCCGCCGCGCACTCGTCGTACTGCAGGTTCACGAAGCGCACGCCGGGCACCGCGAAGACCGGACCCCAATCCGACAGCCGCGTGTAGGCGCCCTGGCGTTCGGCGGTCATCAGGCCGCTGCGCCAACAGATCCCCACCGCCAGCCCCGGCCCCAGCGCGTCCAGCCGGTCCCGCCAGAACCGGCTGCAGGCCGGATCCGCCGCCAGATACGCCGGCCGCGCGGGAAAGGCGCCGAGCGCGGGGCGCAGCCAGCGCGGCAGCGAACCGATCGGCGCGTGCACGTCCACGGCCGGCGGGTCGCCATCGCCGGCGGGCCGAACCTCGACGGACGGGAACGACCGCGCGAACAGCGGCACCAGACGGGAGTCGGACTCGACGATCACCCGCCCGGCGCGCGCCGCGAGGTCGGACAGGCAGGAGGCGAACAGCACCTCGTCGCCGATGCCCTGCTCGCGCCACACCAGGATGCGCCGGCCGGACAGATCCTCACCCCGCCAGGGCCGTGCCGGCACACGCCGGACGGCGCCGGCGAAGGCACGGTCGCGGAAACGGTGGTCGTAGCCCGCCCAGCCGGCGGCAAGGCCGCCGCGCGCCAGCGCCAACAGGCCCAGGTTGAATTGCGCGCCCGGATGGTCGGGATCGAGCGCCAGGGCACGCCGGCCCCAGGACTCCGCCTCCGCCGTCCGGTCGGCTTCGCGCAGCAGGCGGACGAGGTTGCCGAGCGCGTCGGCCACGTCCGGCGCCAGCGCCAGCGCCTCCCGATAGCGGGCCAGCGCCTCGGCCGGGCGGGCGAGCTGGCGCAGCGCCACGCCGAGGTTGAGCCGCGCCGTCGCCAGCGTGGGTGTGCGCGCCAGCGCGGCACGGTGGGCGCGTTCCGCCTCCGCCGGGCGGCCCAGGCGCAGCAGCACGGCGCCGAGGTTGTCGTGCGCTTCGGCAAGAGCCGGGTCGGCGGCGACGGCCCGGCGCTGCCAGCGCTCCGCCGCCTCCAGGCCGTGCTGCGCCTCCAGCGCGTTGCCGAGGTTGGTCATTGCCGCGGCTTTGCCGGGCTCCAGCGCCAGCGCGCGGACGAAGCAGCCCGCCGCGTCGCCCGGCCGCTTCAACGCCAGGAGTGCGCCGCCGAGGCTGAGATGCGCAGCGGTGTACGCCGGCAGTTCGGCCAGCGCCGCAGCGATGCGCATCACCGCGGCGTCGTGGTCACCGGTCTGGTGCGCCAGCAATCCCCACAGGTGAAGCGCCACCGGATCGTTGGGACGCAGGTCCAGCACGCGGGCATAGAGCGGGGCCGCGGCGGCAAGTTCGCCCCGCTGATGGTGCCCGGCGGCCTCCTCCAGCAGGACGTCGGGATCGGGAGCCGGTTCGGGGGCCGAATGGGGCGATGGAGCTGACGCCAGCCGGCGCAACGCCAGGGCGATGCGGACGAGCACCTCGTCCAGCGTCTCGCCGGCGCGGGGCTGGAACAGCCGCATCGCCGGGAACCACGGCCGCGCCGCCGTTCCCAGCTGCGTCCAGTCCACCGCCCCGAAGCGCCACACCGGCACCCCCAGCGC
>NZ_DASPMG010000350.1:0-31285 GCF_035627195.1 Azospirillum sp. | reverse complement strand
AAACGCCGCTCCGCCACGGCTGGACGACGGGTGCCTGCGCCACGGCGGCGGCCAAGGCCGCCTACACCGCCCTGCTGACCGGCGCCTTCCCCGATCCGGTGGAGATCGTGCTGCCGCGCGGCGAACGGCCCGGTTTCGCGCTGGCCCGCGCCGACCGGGCGGAGCAGGCCGCGACCGCCGGAATCATAAAGGACGCCGGCGACGACCCGGACGTGACGCACGGCGCGCTGGTTCTCGCCACCGTCCGCCCCGGCCCGCCCGGCACCGGCGTGGCCTTTCGCGCCGGCCCCGGCGTCGGCACCGTCACCAAGCCCGGCCTGCCCCTGCCGCCCGGCGAGCCCGCCATCAACCCCGTCCCCCGCCGCATGATCGCCGCCGCCGTCGCCGAGGTCGCGGCGGCCTTCGGCGGCGGCGGCGACGTGGTGGTGGAAATCTCCATCCCCGGCGGCGCCGAACTGGCGGCGAAGACCTGGAACCCGCGCCTGGGCATCGTCGGCGGCCTGTCCATCCTCGGCACCACGGGGGTGGTCGTGCCCTTCTCCTGCTCGGCCTGGATCCATTCCATCCAGCGCGGCGTGGACGTGGCCCGCGCCGCCGGCCTGCGCCATGTCGCCGGCTGCACCGGCTCCACGTCGGAGGCCGCCGTGCAGCGCCTGCACGCGCTGGAGGAGCAGGCGCTGCTGGACATGGGCGACTTTGCCGGCGGCCTGCTGAAGTACCTGCGCCGCCACCCGCTGCCCCGCCTTACCATCGCCGGCGGCTTCGCCAAGGTCACCAAGCTGGCGCAGGGCGCCATGGACCTGCACTCCGGCCGCAGCGAGGTGGATTTCCATTGGCTGGCCGACCGGCTGGAGGAGTGCGGCGCCGATCCCGGCCGCGTCGCCGCCGCGCGCACCGCCAACACCGCCAAGCAGGTGCTGGATTCGGCCATCGGCCTGCCGCTGGCCGACCACGTGGCCGCCCAGGCGCGGCGCGTGGCGCTGTCGGTGCTGGACGGCGCCCCCGTCGCGGTCGACGTGCTGGTGGTCGACCGCGACGGCACGCCCGTCGGCCGCGCGGGCGCCTGATGCGCCGCGTCCTCATCCTCGGCGGCACCACGGAGGCGGCCGCCCTCGCCCGCGCTCTCGCCGCCCGCCCGGACCTTGAGGTCACCACCTCGCTGGCCGGCCGCACGCGCAGCCCCGCCGCCCTGCCCGGCCGCCTGCGCACCGGCGGCTTCGGCGGCGCCGCCGGCTTGGCCGATTTCCTGGCCTCCCGGGGCATCGACGCGCTGATCGACGCCACGCACCCCTTCGCCGCGCGTATCTCCGCCAACGCGGTGGAGGCCTGCCGCCTGCACCCCACGCCCCGCCTCGCCCTGGTCCGCCCGCCCTGGGAACCGCAGCCCGGCGACCGCTGGACGCCGGTGCCCGACCTGCCCGCCGCCGCCGCGGCTCTGCCGTCCGGCGCCCGGACCCTGCTCGCCATCGGCCGCCAGGACTTGGATCCTTTTTCCGCCCGCACGGACGTCTGGTTCCTGATCCGCAGCGTCGAGCCACCCGACGGCCCCCTGCCGCCGAATCACGCCGTCCTCACCGCCCGCGGCCCCTTCCGCGTGGACGACGAAGTGGCGCTGCTCACCACGCACCGCATCACCACCGTCGTCGCCAAGAACAGCGGCGGCAACGACGCCAAGCTGGACGCCGCACGGCGCCTGGGCCTTCCGGTGCTCCTGGTCTCCCGCCCCCCGCCCCCGCCGGGCGCCCGCGCCGCCACCGTGGCCGAAGCGCTGGCGTGGCTGGACGCCCTCGTTGACATTATTCCTAACGACGGAGCATAGTGGGTGCGAACATGGGGCGTGGTGCGTGCCCGCGCTGCGACGCTTGCCCCCACCCTAACCTCCCCTGCCTAGTGCGCTCCAGGCGGAGAACCACGTATGTTCATTCCGGAGGTGTATTCGATGCAAGGAGCTGCGCGCATCGCGGTCACAATGATCCGTTTGAGGTTTCCCGCGAATGCTGTCGGGGCATCGGTTGCATATTTCAACTTCGTGAACAAAAGAGCCTCGGTTGCTCTTCTCACTTGTCTAGGCTAGATTTGACGGCGATTGCGCTCGAATATTCATACGGGCGTATGATAGGCAGCTTCCACCCGGTTCTACAAAGAAAGGAACGACAATATGACCGAAGAAGAGTTGGGACTTCTTGAGTTCGAAATTGAGCACACATACTACTACATTGGCTACCCAGATAATGTTAGACATAATTTCTGGAAGGACGGAGCCGGCGAATTTAAATTCATGCCAGAAATGGGCCTAGATCACCTCAAGTCATGCATTAAAAAGGTTGAAAAGGACATTGCAGCCCTTGAACATTCAGGCCGCCCATCGGCAGTTATCGATGCTATCCACTCAAGATCCTCCCAAAAACTAGATGAGCTGAAAGCAGTATTTTCGAGAAAGGTGAACTCGTGACGAGCCGTCTTAGCGAACTGAGACTACATGTCCATTTCGCCACTTGGCAACTGAGAGAGCCTTAATGCCTTCTCCAGATGGGCAGCACACATAAACTCTTGTCACACAACTCTCACTGGGGGCGAGCGAAGCGGAGACCGGGTGGGTGCAAGACTCAGCAAAGTTCACCCCCCCAATGCAACACCCACCCGAATCCGTTGCATCCGGTTGCATCCCGTTGCATTCGGAACGCCGCCCCCAAATGTGACACCCACCGGAATCCGTATCATCCGGTATCATCCGGTAACATTACGGTCGCGCTCACCCCGGAATGGCCGGCGTCGGCGTGCGCTCCTCCAGGAAGCGGCGCATGACATAGGAATCGTACCGCCCCGGCGGCACCGGGCGCATCGGCCGCTCCGGCTGGTGGGCGGAACGCCACAGCGCGTACTGGGCGATGACCGCCAGCCGCTCGCTCCTGCGCGGCAGCAGGCCCTTGTGCACGCCGCGCGTGTCGGCCAGGAAGCACATGCCCTTCCGGCCGGTCAGCGTCACGAACCGGTCGCGGCCGAAGGCCGCCGCCACCTCGTCGTCGGTCATGGCGCGGGGGTGGTACAGCTCCCGCCGGTCGTGGGTGTCGGCGACGTAGACGTGCGGCCCGCCGTCCTCGTCCACGTCGGTCAGGTAGATGAACAGCTTGATGAAGCGCAGCCCGTCGAAGTCGCGGTGGAACCGTTGCGATCCCTTGGCCCCCGCCCGCTCCGGATAGGCCCACCAGCAGTTCAGGAAGCCCAGCGTCGGCTTGCAGCCGAACACCCGCTCGATGGTGCGCAGCACCAGCGGGTGCGCCAGCGCGTCGACCATGTGCGGCGCGTCGATGATCTGCTGGTCGCTGTACCAGCCCATGTTGGTCTCGTCGCTGGGGATCGCGTGCGGCTGGAACTGCCCCAGGTGCGGGCGCCAGGGGTCGTGGCAGAGCTGCCCCTCGAAGTAGGCGCGCATGGCGTCGATCTGCTCGGCCGGCAGCAGTTCCAGCGGCTCGGTGTAGCCGCGCTCGCGGATCTGCGCGGCGAGGCGCTCGGCCTCGGCATCGAAGGCATCGCCGCTCTTCGGGCAGGCCAGCGCCAGCACGCGCGACAGCCCGTCGATGACCGCCGGGTTGCAGAACGCCGGGCGCTGCATGAGCTTCCAGTAAAACCGGTTGATGCGCCCGTTCATATCGCTCAGCATGCCCGCAGGCCCCCTGGGTTGAGTGGTGCGGCATGGTAGCCGCGCGGCCGGGGCGCGTTCAATCCGGGCAGGGACGATGGAACATTCGGTCGCAGATCTGCAGCGCGCGCTGGCCGCCGCCCTCGACACGCTGGCCCGCACCGGCGGCGATTGGCGCGCCATCGAGGCGCCGGGCCTTCGCGGCGTCGACCTGTCCACGGCGCCGCTGGTGCTGATCGGCGCCGGCTCGGTCATCGCCCAGCCCTTCGTGGCGCACGCGCTGGCGCACCTGAACGTGGCCGGCGTCGTCGACAACGCCCGCGCCGGCACCGTCCAGCATGGCCACACCATCCTCGACGACGCCGGCCTGCGCGCCCTGATGGCACGGCGGCCGGACCTGGTGGGCGTCATGTGCTGCTGCGCCGACCGCGCGGTGGAGCACTTCTCGGCGCTCTGGGCGCCCGGCGGACGGCCGCTGCTGTCGCTGTTCCAGGCCATGCGGCACGCCGGGCTGGAGACGCCCGACGCCTTCTCCGACCCGGCCGGGATCGCAGCACTTCTGGACCGCCGCGACGTGTGGGAAGGGTACGCGGACGAGGAAAGCCGCCGCACCTACCTGTCGCTGCTGCTGCACCGCCTCACCTGGGACCGCGCCTGGATCGAGCCGCGCCGCCTGCCCTACAAGGCCATGTACTTCTTCACCGACGCCCTCGACGTGGGCACGGACGAGACCCTGGTCGACGGCGGCGCCTTCGACGGCGACACGGTGGTCTACTTTCATGAGCGGACGGCCGGCCGCTACCGCGCCGTCCATGCCTTCGAGGTGGACCCGGCCAACGTCGACGCCCTGCGCCGCCGCACCGCCGATATCCCGCGCGTCACCGTCCACCCGCTTGGCCTGTGGGACGGCGACGCCACCCTGCGCCTGTCGGCCGGCGGCGCCGCCAGCAGCGTGGGCGACGGCAGCGGGGTCGAAGTGCCCGTCCGCGCGCTGGACGGCCTGGACCTCGGCCCCGTCAGCCTGATCAAGCTGGACATCGAGGGGGCGGAGATCCCCGCCCTGCGCGGTGCCGCGGACACCATCCGCCGCCACAAGCCGAAGCTGTCGCTGGCCGTCTACCACAAGCCCGACGACCTCGCGGCGGTCCAGGACGCGATATCCGCGATCCGCCCCGACTACCGCTTCCGCCTGCGCCACCACAGCCCCATCTTCCACGACACGGTGCTGTACGCGGAGTGAGGCGTCAGCTACCGCCGCTCCGGCCGCAGGACGTGGGCGTGCGCCGGGTCGTACAGCGCGCTGTCGCGGAAGCCGTGCGCGTCCAGAACGCGGCCCACCAGCACCAGCGCCGTGCGCGTCAGCTTGGCCGCCCGCACCTTGGCGCGGATGTCGGCCAGAGTCCCCCGGATCACCTGCTGGTCCGGCCACGTGGCGCGGTAGACCACCGCCACCGGGCAGTCCTCGCCGTACAGCGGCGCCAGGGTCGTGCAGATGTGATCGAGGTTGCGCACCGACAGGTGGATCGCCAGCGTCGCCCCGGTGCGGCCCAGCGCCTCCAGGCTCTCGCCGTCGGGCATGGGGGAGGACTTCATGGCGGTGCGCGTCAGGATCACCGTCTGCGCCACCTCCGGCAGCGTCAGCTCGGTCGCCAGCACCGCCGCTGCCGCCGCGAAGGACGGCACGCCGGGCGTCACGTCGTACGGGATGCCAAGGTCGGCCAGCCGCCGCATCTGCTCGGCGATGGCGCCGTACAGCGACGGGTCGCCGGAGTGCACGCGCGCCACGTCCAGGCCCGCCTCGTGCGCCGCCGCCATCTCGGCGACGATCTCGTCCAGCGTCAGGGGTGCCGTGTCGACCACCCGCGCCCCTTCCGGGGCGTAGCCCACCACCTCCTCCGGCACCAGGGAGCCGGCGTAGAGGCACACCGGGCAGCGCGCGATCAGGTCGCGCCCGCGCACGGTGATCAGGTCGGCCGCACCCGGCCCGGCGCCGATGAAGTGGACGGTCATTTCGCTTCCTCGCGCTTGGCCGCGTAGCCGCGCGGCGTGTAGACCCAGACCCCGCCGTCGCCGCGCGGCAGCCGCCGCGTCTCGCCCGAGCCGACCAGCACCAGCGTCAGCATGTCCACCTGATCGGCCGACAGCTCGCCCAGCGTGATGACCCGCACCACCTCCCCTTCCCGCCCCAGGTTGCGGGCCAGGACCACGGGCGTGTCGGCCGGCCGGTGCTCCAGCAGCACGCGCTTAAGCTCACCCAGCTGCGCGGTGCGGCGCTGCGACACGGGGTTGTAGACGGCGACGACGAAGTCCCCCTCGGCCGCCGCGCGGATGCGCCGCTCGATCACCGCCCAGGGGGTCAGCAGGTCGGAGAGCGAGATGGTGCAGAAGTCGTGGCCCAGAGGTGCTCCCACCCGCGCGGCGGCGGCCTGGAGCGCGGAGATGCCGGGCGTGACGGCGACGTCCACCCGCGTCCACGCGTCGTGCGCGGCGCCTTCCCGCTCGATCAGTTCGAAGACCAGGGTCGCCATGGCATAGATGCCGGCGTCGCCGCTGGACACCAGCGCCACGTCGCGCCCCTCGGCCGCGAGGTCCAGCGCGATGCGGCAGCGCTCCGTCTCCGCGCCCAGTTCGTACCCGTGCCGCCGCTTGCCCGTCGCCGCGGGCCCCAGCAGGTCCAGGTACAGGTGGTAGCCGACAAGGTCGGTGGCGCTGGCCAGCCACCGCTCCGCCTCCGGCGTGCGCCAGCCGGGCGTGCCGGGGCCGATGCCGACGATGCTCAGCCGCCCCCGCACCCGGCCCGCCTGCAGCGTATCGATCGGCTGCGGCGCCAGGGCAACGGCGCAGGTGGCGCGCTTGGAGCGGCGCTTGGGCACGACCAGCCGCGCGTCCGGCCCGGCGGCGGCCAGCGCCGCACCCTCGGCCACGCCGTGGCAGCCGACCTCCTGGAACACCACGTCCGACGGATTGGCGAGGCGGGGCACCTCCTGCTCCAGCCGGGCGGCGTCGAAGAAGCGTGCCGGGGCACGCAGGGCGGCCGCCGCCGCGTGCACCGCCGGCTCGTCCGCCTTCAGGTCCAGCGAGGCGACCAGCGCCACGGCGCCCGTCGCCAGCCCGGCCTCGGCCAGCGTGGCGTGCACGAGGTCGCTCAGCTCCGCCGGGTCGGTCCCGCGCTCGCACCCCACGCCCACGGCCAGCACCGGCGGGTGGTAGACCAGCGTCCGCGCGTCGCCCGCCCCGGCCCGCTCGGTGACCCACAGCGTGTGCTCGGCCCCGTCCGCGAACGGCAGGCCGCTGCCGCGCAGCCACGGCGCGTCGCCGTCCAGCCGGCACGGCGCGCCGCCCAGCAACGCCGCCGTGAAGGCCTTGGCGTCGGCCGGGTTGGCGAGGCGCCAGCCGGGCGGCGGGTCGTCCAGCGCCACGCCGAAGGCGAGGTCGCCGGCCGTGGTCACCGCCGCCACGCCCTCCAGCGCCTCCGCCAGCCGCCGCGCCAGGGCGTTGGCGCCGTGGTGGCCGCCCAGCAGCGGCACCACGGCGCTGCCGTCCTCGGCCACCGCCAGCACCGGCGGCTCGGCCCGCTTGTCGGCCAGCAGCGGCGCCAGCGCCCGCACCAGGATGCCGGCGGCGCAGACGCCGACGATGGGCGTGCCGGCGGCGAACAGGGCGCGCAGGTGCTCGGCGGTGTCGGCGAACGCCGCGTCGGCGCCCTCCACCCGGCCGGTCAGGCCGTGCACGGCGCCGCCAACGGCGGCAGCCACGCGCCGCGCCGTGGGCAGGCCGCGGTTCGTCAGGACGATCACGGCAACTTCGGTCATCGCGGCACCAGGATCATGGAGAAATACGGCGCCGGCCCGTCCACCTGGGCCAGCGGGAGGATGCGCTGCCCGTCCATGGACACGCGCTCGACATAGACGGCACGGTGCAGCAGGCCCAGCTCGTCCAAGACGGCGCGGACCTTGGGCAGATGGCGGCCCAGCTTGACGATCACCGCCGCGTCGGCGGCCCGCAGCCGGTCGCGCAGGACCCCGGCGTCCAGTGGCGCCGGCAGCACCGCCAGCGCGTCGTTGCGGGACGCCAGCGGCGCCAAGGCGGCGGCCGACGCGGCGGTCAGCGAGGTGACGCCGGGCACCACCCGCACCTCCGCCCGCCCGGCCAGCCGGTTCAGCAGGTACTGGAAGGAACCGTAGAGCAGCGGGTCGCCCTCGCACAGCACCGCCACGTCCCGCCCGGCCTCCAGATGCGCCGCCAGTTCCTCCGCCGCGCGGTCGTAGACGGCCTGCCCCGGCGTCGGGTCGGTGCGCATGGGCACGCGGATAACCACCTCGGCCTGCCCGCCCGGCAGGTGCGGGGCGGCGATGGCGCGCGCCAGGCTCTCCGCCGCGTCGGCCGCCAGATAGGCGACGACGGGGGTGGTGCGCAGGATCTTGAGCGCCTTCAGCGTGATCAGGTCGGGATCGCCGGGGCCGACGCCGACACCGTATAGGGTTCCGGTCATGGTTTGATGGCAGCGAACTGGACGACGGGGCGCATCGGCTGCCAGCCGGTGAAGCCGCCGACAGCCGCGGCGCGGCTGACGGCGACCTGCGTCAGGCTGCCGCCCAGGCGCCGGTGCAGGGCGATCAGCACCGCCTCGCCCTCCAGCGTTACAGCGTTGGCAACGAAGCGGCCGCCGGTGGGCAGTGCGTTCCAGCACGCCTCAGCCACGCCCGGTGCGGTCAGCCCGCCGCCGACGAACACGGCGTCCGGCGGGGCCAAGTCCGCCAGCGCGTCCGGCGCCCGGCCCTCGACGACGCGCAGGTTGGGCACGCCCAGCGCCGCCGCGTTGTCGGCGATCAGCGCCAGACGGTCCGCGCGATGCTCGACGGCGACGGCGTTGCACTTCGGGTGCGTGCGCAGCCACTCGATGGCGACGGAGCCGCAGCCGGCGCCAACGTCCCACAGCGTCTGCCCCGGCACCGGGGCCAGCGCGGCCAGGGTGACGGCGCGCACCTCGCGCTTGGTGATCTGTCCGTCGTGGCGGAAGGCGTCGTCCGGCAGGCCGGGCACGCGCGCCAGCAGCGGCGCGCCGGGTGCCGCCACGCACTCGATGGCGATGGTGTTGAGGTCGGCGAAGGGACCGTCCGGCAGCGTGTCGGCGGTGGCCTCGACGCGGCGCTCGCGCGGGCCGCCCATGTGCTCCAGCACCACCATCCGGCTGGGGCCGTAGCCGCGCGCGCGCAGCAGCGCCGCCGCCTTGGCCGGGGTGGTGCCGTCGCTGCTCAGTGCCAGGATGCGGGCACCCGGCTGCACGGCGGGGTGCAGCAGGTCCACCGGCCGGCCGTGCAACGTCAGCCCCTCCACCCACGCCCGCGCCCAGCCCAGCCGCGCGCAGGCCAGGGTGAAGGCACTGAGGCCCGGCAGGACGGTCATCTCGGAAAGGTCGAAATGGCGCAGCAGCACCGGCACGACGCCGAACAGCATCGGATCCCCGCTGGCCAGCACGACGACGCGCAGGCGCTTGCGTTTCCGAAGCTCGTCCACCATGGAGTCGAAGGGCGACGGCCAGACCAGCCGCTCGCACCCGGCGTCCGGCACCATGGCGAGGTGACGCGCACCCCCGACCAGCACCTCGGCCGCGGTGATGGCCCGCAGCGCCGCCTCCGACAGGCCGTCCAGGCCGTCCTCGCCGATGCCGACGACCGTCAGCCAGGGAAGCGCCGTCATTCCGCCAGGCCCAGCGCCAGCGCGTTGACCGCCGCCGCCGCCATGGCGCTGCCGCCGCGCCGGCCGCGCACGGTGATGAAGGGAAGGCCGCGCGGATCCGCGACCAGCGCCTCCTTGGACTCCGCCGCACCCACGAAGCCGACGGGGAAGGCCAGCACGGCGGCCGGGCGCGGCGCCCCGGCGTCGATCAGCTCCAACAGGCGGAACAGGGCGGTCGGCGCGTTGCCGATGGCGACGATCGCGCCTTCCAGTTCCGGCAGCCAGCGGTCGACGGCGGCCGCCGAGCGCGTGGTGCTCAGCGCCCGCGCAAGCCCCGGCACGGTGGGGTCGTCCAGGCGGCAGACCACGTGGTTTCGTGCCGGCAGCCGTGCCGTCATGATGCCGGCCGCCACCATGCGCGCGTCCACCAGCACCGGCGCGCCGGCCTTCAGCGCCGCGCGGCCGGCCGCCGCCACGTCGTCCGACCACGCGAGGTCGTCCAGCAGGTCGATCATGCCGCAGGCATGGATCAGGCGGGTCGCCACCTCCGCCACGTCCGCCGGCAGGCGGGACATGTCGGCCTCCGCCGCGATGGTGGCGAAGGACTGTCGGTAGATGGCGTCCGGATCGCGCAGATACTCCATGGGCGCGCCGGCCGGTTGCTCCGTATCAGTCGCCATGGCCCGCCCGCGTCAGGCTGCGCGGCCCCAAGGGATGGTCCGCCTGGGGATACGGGTGGTGGTGTCCGTGGTCGTGGTTGTGGCCGTGCTTGTGGTCGTGATGGTGCCCATGATCGTGGTCGTGGTCATGATCATGGTGGTGGTGATGGTCGTGGCCGTGATGGTGATCATGGTCGTGCGCCGGGACGCCGACGCCGATGCCCTCCACATGGTGGTGGTGGCTTTCCTGGCGCAGCCCCACCTCGTCCTCGAAGCCCAGGAAGTGCTCCCGGTACTTGCACATCTGGCAGTTCATGTTGCCGGTGCCGTCCACGATCTCCCGCACGCGCTCGGACATCGTCTCCAGCACCATCGGGTGATCGTTCAGGTAGGGCGCCTTGACGAACTCGATGCCCGGATGGCGCGCCGCCACCGCGTCCGTGGCGTCGTAGATGCGGCGCACCAGGATGCCGGTGAACAGGAAGTACGGGAAAACGACGATGCGCTTGTAGCCCAGCCGTGCGGCGTGCTCCAGCGCCGGTTCCACCAGCGGGAAGGTGACGCCGGAATAGGCGGTCTCGGCCCAGCCGAAGCCCATCCCCTCCCACAGCATGCGGGTGACCTTGGCGACGTTGGAGTTGGCGTCGGGGTCCGATGAGCCGCGGCCGACCACCACCAGCAGCGTGTCGTGGCGCGACACGCCGTCGCCGGCCACCGTCAGCGCCTCCGCCACGCGGTCGCCGGCGGCGCGCAACATCTTCAGGTCCACGGCCAGTTCGCGGCCATAGTCGATGCGCAGGCCCGGATGCTCGGCGGCGTAGGCGTTGAGGACCGAGGGGATGTCGTTCTTGGCGTGGCCGGCGGCGAACAGCATGGCCGGCACGGCGAGGATGCGGGTGACGCCCTTGGCGCGCAGCTTGTCCAGCCCTTCGCGCAGGACCGGCCGGGCGAACTCCAGGTAGCCGTGCTCGACGTGCTCGAAGGGCAGCCTTCCGGCCAGTTTTCCGGCCACGAAGGCGAACTCCGCCACCGCGTCGGCGTCGCGGCTGCCGTGGCCGCAGATCATCACGCCCAGCTTCTCGCCCATCGGGAGCCTTTCCTCGGTTGCGGCGCCATTCGCGGCCATGGTCGTAGGCCCCGCGGCGCCCCAGCGTCAACGGTTTTTGCCGCGTCGGCGACACCCTTTGCGAAGGGGGCTTGCGGGGGCTGCGGCGCCCTGCCACACTGCGCCGCGATGGTGCCCGGAAACGCCAAGCGGACCCGGGGTAATAGGGAACACGGTGCGGTCGACCAAATCGAGGGACCAAATCCGTGGCTGCCCCCGCAACTGTAAGCGGCGAGCCGGCCTGACGATCCACCGGAGGCGACAGCCCCCGGGAAGGTGTCCGGCCAGACGGCGACGACCCGCGAGCCAGGAAACCTGCCATCTTCGGCCCAATCCAACCGTCGGGTGTGACGGCAACTGGAGATCATGAAGATGAACGTCAATCACGCTGCCCAGACGCGCGGCCTGCCGCGCGCCGAATCCCTCGTCCCCGCCCTGGTCGCCGCCCTGCTGGGCGTCTTCCTGCTGTACGGCTCCGGCTTCGCGTCGGCGAACGCGCTGCACGAGGCCGCGCACGACAGCCGGCACGCCTTCTCCTTCCCCTGCCACTGACGGCGCCGCCATGTTGAGGCGGATCCTCTCCGCGGCGCTCGCCGCGGGGCTGCTGGCCGGCGTCCTCGTGTCGGCCCTGCAAGCCGCCCTCACCACGCCCCTGATCCTCCAGGCCGAGGTCTACGAGCAGGCCATGCCCGCTCAAGGCCATGGTGACGGCCACGCGCACGCCCACCCTGCCCCGTCCGGTCCGGACTGGGGCGAGGTGGCGGAGCGCACCGGCCTGACCGTGCTGGCCAACCTGGTGACGGGGGTGGGCTTCGCGTTGCTGGTGGTCGCCGGCTTCACCCTGTCCGGCCGCGCCGTGGAGGAGCGGGAGGGGCTTTTGTGGGGTCTCGCCGGCTTCGCCGCCTTCACGCTCGCCCCGGCCCTGGGCCTGCCGCCGGAGGTGCCGGGCACCTACGCGGCCGACCTTGCCGACCGGCAGGCGTGGTGGTCCTTCGCCGCGGTCGGTGCCGCGGCGGCGCTGTGGCTCCTGGCATTCGGGCGGGGGGCGTGGCGGATCCCGGTGGCGCTGGCGCTGGCGGCCCTGCCGCACGTCGTCGGCGCGCCGCATCCGGCCGCCTTCGGCGGCGGCGTGCCGCCGGAACTGGCGGGGCAGTTCGCCGCCCGTTCCATCGGCGTCGGCGCCTTGTTCTGGTGCGCGCTGGGCTGGCTGGCCGGCGGGTTCTTCCGGCGCTTCGCCCACTGAACAAAGTGGGCATGGGGCTGTTTCCCGGTGGTCGCCACCACCGGGAAACACCCATGACCCGCATGTCCATCGACGAGGCGCACGAGCGCGTGCGCCGCTTCCTCACCATCGACATGGTGGAGGCGCTGCGTGCCGTGGACCTCGACTCCCCGCCGCTCTCCGACCGTCTTTCCGAACGCCCGCTGAGCGAAGTCTGCAAAGCCGTGGTAACCTTCAGCCACGTTCCCGGCTGGTCCGACTGCCTGTACCGGGTCGAGGCGTTCGGCGACGCCCTGGTGATGAGCCTGCAGCTGAACGTCCGCCGCTTCGTTGCGATCTACCGTGTGCCGGTGGAAGACCCGGTGGACAGCCACACCATGGCGCCGCGGTTCGAACGCTGGGCCATCGGCGCCGGGCACGCCGGCTGGATGATCGGCTGGCGCGACGGCAGCGACCCATGGCGGCCGGAGCAGCGGATGGTGGAGACCTATTGCTACGCCATGCTGCCGGCCGATTTCCTCGACGACCCGCTGGAGCAGCTGTACTGGCGCACGGACATCGTGCAGATGACCCGCGCCTTCATGATGGAATCCCGCCGCATGGGGATCCGGCTGTCGGCAAACGGTGAGTAAATGTTGGGCCGCGCCGACGCTTGGCCCAACATCACCTAATCTACGCCAGATCGAACAACAGCACCTCGGCCCCGATGCCGCCGTCCAGCGTGAGCGTCGTCTCGTCGCTCACCGCTGCGCCGTCGCCTTCCTTCAGAAGCAGGCCGTTCAGCCGCACCTGCCCGCGCGCCACCTGGAGCCAGGCGTGGCGGCCGGGGCGGAGGTCGAAGGCCGCGCTCTCGTCGCCGTCCAACAAGGTGGCGTAGAGGTCCACATCCTGGTGGATGGTCACGCTGCCATCCCGCCCGTCGCGCGAGCCGACAAGGCGCAGCCGGCCGTGCTTTTCAGTGTCGGCGAAGGCCTTCTGCTCATAGCCGGGGGCAAGGCCCGGACGCTCCGGCAGGATCCAGATCTGCAGGAAGTGCACGGACTCCTCTTGCGAGGCGTTGTACTCGCTGTGGCGGATGCCGGTCCCGGCGCTCATGCGCTGCACGTCGCCCGGCCGGATGACCGAACCGGTGCCCAGGCTGTCCTTGTGCTCCAGGGCGCCGTCCAGGACGTAGGAGACGATCTCCATGTCCGCGTGTCCGTGCGTCGGGAAGCCGGCGCCGGGGATCACCCGGTCGTCGTTGATGACGCGCAGCGCCCGGAAGCCCATGTGGGCCGGGTCGTGATAATGGCCGAACGAGAAGCTGTGGCGGCTGTCCAGCCAGCCCATGTTGACGGCACCGCGTTCGTCCCGATTCCGGATCGTGATCATGTTCCGCTCTCCTGGCGGCCGATGGGCCGCTCCTTGCTCGGGACAGGATGTCGGAGCAATTCCAGGCCGAACAATGCCACCGGCGGCCACAAGACTGTTGCTACAAAGGCAACACAATCCCGCGCCTGCCTTGTCAGTACAGGTAGCCGAATGGCTACCTGTCGGTGGCGGCGAAATCCGGCGGAACATCGGGTTTCAGATGGTCGAGCCGGACTCAGTCCTCGATGGCCTCGACACCAAGCTGCCTGAGGCGCTCAAGGTTGTCCTTCATGGCCTTGAGCGCCTCAGGGGAGTGTCCCTGCCAATCCGTGACCTCGCCCGTGACTCGCAGCGGATCCCGGGAGCGGTATGACTTCGTCGGATTGCCCGGGTACTTCTTGTCCGTTAAGTTGGGGTCATCTTCGATCGGACCGGTCGGTTCCACCACGTAGATCCTGCCTGGTCCGTCGCCCAGCGCCAGTTCGGCCCCCCAGGTGGCCGCATCCAACGTGGCCGTCAGATAGACGTAGGCCGCCTTCTTCCTCGTACCGTAGTTGGAATTATATCCGGGTCTGATCAGGTCCCCCCGCTTCAGATCGGCTTTCGTGCCGTGGTAGAACATCTGCGCATTCGGATCATCGATGGCCGCCATGCTTTCCCATACTGTTCGGTTACGCTGCCGCACGACGCCGTGCCCCATGTCGAGGCGTCATCGATGCCAAGCTGGGCTACAGCCCAAGATACGCCTGTTTCACCGCGGGGTCGGCCAGCAGCGCCTCGCCGGTGCCGGAGAGCACGACACGGCCGTTCTCCAGCACGTAGGCGCGCTGGGCCAGCTTCAGCGAGGCGGCGACGTTCTGTTCCACCAGGATGATGGTCATGCCTTCGTCGGCGAGGCGGCGGATGGTGCGGAACAGCTCCTGCACCAGGGCGGGGGCGAGGCCCAGCGAGGGCTCGTCGAACATGATCAGGTCGGGCTTGCCCATCAGGCAGCGGCCGATGGCCAGCATCTGCTGCTCGCCGCCCGACAGCGTGCCGGCGGCCTGTCCCAGCCGCTCCTCAAGGCGCGGGAACAGCGCCAGCACGTGCTGGTAGGTCTGCCTGGCGCCGGCGCGGGCGCGCGGGATGACGGCGCCCATCTCCAGGTTCTCGCGCACGGTGAGGCTGGGGAAGATCTGCCGCCCCTCGGCCACCTGCCCGATGCCCAGGTCGCACACCACGTGGCTGGGCAGGCCGGCGATGTCGCGGTCCTTGAAGCGGATCGTTCCCCCCGCCGGCTTCAGGATGCCGGAAATGGTGCGGATCAGCGAGGTCTTGCCGGCCCCGTTGGCGCCGACGATGGCGGTGGTGGTGCCGGTCTCCACGGCGATCGATACGCCGTCGAGCGCCTGGGCGTCGCCGTAGTAGAGGTCGAGGTCGGTGACGGTGAGCATCGGTCGGCACGCGGCGGCAGCGGGAACGGGGCGGCACTTTAATTCGGATGCCGCCCCGCCGCAAACCCGGACCTCTTGAACCCTGGCCTCAGGCGGCCACCGGCTCCTCGCGGGCGGCGGCGATCATCACGCCGGACAGGGCGCCGTAGGCGGTGGCCCAGGCGTCCTTGACGGCCGGGGTGAAGGCGTCGCCCAGGCCCTTCTCCAGGGTCCACAGCAGCGCCTCGCCCACGGTGGCGTACTGCGCCTCGGTGACGCCGTAGTGGACGTGGCGCCGCGCCATGGCCTTCACCGGCTCCAGCACGGTGTCCAGGCGGTCCAGCGCGTTCACCACCGTGGCCAGCGCCGCCATCAGCTTGGCGCCCTGGCCGCGGATGTCGCCCTTGAACAGGGACTTCGTCTCCGGCGCGATCTCGAACAGGCGGTTGTAGAACAGCTCGGCGGCCTGTTCCTTGATCGGCAGCACCTGCTTGAAGCTGTCGCGCACCAGGGCGATCTGTTCGGGCGTCATCTCTTGGCTCTCCTGTCGGACGGATGGCTGTCGTTGGTTCCGGCGCGGGCTACCCCTTCCGGCGCGCGGGACCATGCCCGTCCTGTGTTTCGCCCGTATGGCAAACGAACGGATTTTCGTTTCAGCCGCTTCACGCACCCCCTTGGTCGCGGATTGCTCGGTCGCGCAACTCGCGGCGGATGATCTTGCCGGTCGCGGTCATCGGCAGCGCGTCGACGAAGCGCAGGACGCGCGGGTACTCGTGCGCCGCCAGCCGCGTCTTCACGTGCTCCTGGATCTCGCGGGCCAGCGCGTCGCTGGGCGCCGCGTCGGGCTGCAGCACGACGTAAGCGGTGACCACCTCGGTGCGCAGCGGGTCGGGCACGCCGACCACGGCGGCCATGCGGACCGCCGGGTGGGCGATCAGGCAGTCCTCGATCTCACCCGGCCCGATGCGGTAGCCGGCCGAGGTGATGACGTCGTCGTCGCGGCCGACGAAGCGGACGTAGCCGTCCTCGTCCACCGTGCCCAGGTCGCCGGTGACCAACCAGTCGCCGATGAACTTCTCCGCCGTCGCCTTGGGGTTGGCCCAGTATTCCAGGAACATCACCGGGTCCGGCCGGTGCACGGCGATGTGGCCCAGCCGGCCCGGCGGCAGCGGGATGCCGTCGTCGCCGATCACCCGCACGTCGTGCCCCGGCGCCGAGCGGCCCATGATGCCGGGCTTGGGTGGCATCACGGCGGCGCAGGAGGAGACGATCATGTTGCACTCGGTCTGGCCGTAGAACTCGTTGATCGTCAGGCCGAAGGTGCGCCGGCCCCAGTCCAGCAGCTCCGCCCCCAGCGTCTCGCCGCCGGATGCGATGGAGCGCATGCGGAAGCTCCAGCGCTCCCGCGGGTTCTCCACGGCACGCATCATCTTCAGCGCGGTCGGCGGCAGGAAGGCGTTGCGGACGTCGAATTCCGCGATCAGGCGGAACGCCTCCTCCGCGTCGAACTTCTCGAACCGGTGGGCGACCACGGGGATGCCGTGGTGCCAGGCCGGCATCAGCACGTCCAGGAGGCCGCCGATCCACGCCCAGTCGGCCGGCGTCCAGATACGGTCGCCGTCCTGCGGGAACAGGTCGTGCGACATCTCCACCCCCGGCAGGTGGCCCAGCAGCACGCGGTGGGCGTGCAGCGCCCCCTTCGGCTGCCCCGTGGTGCCGGAGGTGTAGATGATGAGCGCCGGGTCGTCGGCCGACGTCGGCTCCGGCGCGAAGGCGTCGGAGTGCTGGCCGAGCAGCGCGTGGAAGTCGAGGCAGCCGTCCCGCGCGCCGTCGATGCACAGCACCGTCCGCAGGTCCGGCAGCTCGGCGCGGATGGCGGCCAGCTTCTCCGCCCCGGCCGTGTCGGTGACCACCACCTTGGCGCCGCAGTTGGACAGGCGGTAATGGAGCGCGTCGACGCCGAACAGGGTGAACAGCGGCACGGCGATGGCGCCCAGCTTGTAGGTGGCGACGTGCGACACTGCCGTTTCCGGCGCCTGGGGCAGCAGGATGCCGATCCGGTCGCCCCGCACCACGCCAAGCCCGCGCAGGGCGTTCGCCAGCTGGTTCGACAGGTGGCGCATGCCGGCGAAGGTGTATTCCGCCACGCTGCCGTCGCGTCGCTTGAAGATCAGGGCGGTGCGGCCGGGGTCGCGCTCGGCCCACTTGTCGCAGACGTCCACGCCGATGTTGTAGCGGGCCGGCACCTCCCAGCGGAAGTCGGCCGCGATCTCCTCGTAACGCGCGCCCTGCGGCAGCATGAACCCTCTCCCCGACGCATTGTTCGTTGCGCCAAGCTTACGTCCCCGTCCTGCGCGCGCCAACAGCCGACTTACGCAATTTGGCGAGGGGCACACCTGCACGAACGGGCTGTGACACAATGCGCCGCGACGGCCGGGGTGGGGGCAGCGATAATGTTGTGGCAACGAACAATACGGGAGGAAGCGATGCTCATGCGTTCCCAGGTCGAGGCCAAGGTGCTGAAGCGCATGGCCGAGGATCCCGGTTTCCGCGGCCGCCTGCTGGCCAACCCGAAGGCGACCCTGGAAGCCGAGTTCAAGCTGTTCTTGTCGCCCGCCGTGCGCGTCACCCTGCACGAGGACAGCGCGGAGACGCTGCACATCGTGCTGCCCTCCGACGACGCGGGCGGGCGGATGGCGGCCATGCCCCCGCCGGTGGCCGACGACCGCCACCCGGGCAACCGGACGCCTGCCCGCTGACGGGGCGGCCCGGCCGATTGGTCTGGCCCGGCGGCATGGCCGGGTGGATGGTGACCTTTTGAGGGGCTGGAATAAAGGGCGTGTCTGGGCGTTGATGACGGGTGAGGACCCCGCCGGCGGGGTCTTCCCAACTTTTCGCGTCACGCAACGAGACACACGATGAAAGCCAAACCCTTCGTCGCCGCCGTCCTTTCCGCCGGCATCCTGGCCGGCTGCGCCCAGCAGGGCCCCTATGGCTCCGCCGACGGCGGATACGGTGTGGGCGGCATGGGCACCAAGCAGACCGTGGGCACCGTCCTGGGCGGCGTGGCCGGCGGCCTCGCCGGGTCGCGCTTCGGCGGCGGTGCGGGCAAGCTGGCCGCGGTCGGCATCGGCACCCTGCTGGGCGCGGCACTCGGCAACGCCGCCGGTTCCTCGCTGGACCGCGCCGACGTGGCCTACGCCCAGCGCGCCGAGAGCCAGGCGTACAACGCGCCGACCGGCAGCACCATCCGCTGGAACAACCCGCAGAACGGCAACTGGGGCACCTACACGCCGACCCGCGAAGGCACCGGCCCGACCGGCGAGTACTGCCGCGAGTACCAGACCACCTTCTCCGTCGGCGGCCAGATCGAGCGCGGCACCGGAACCGCCTGCCGCCAGCCGGACGGCACGTGGCGCGTGGTCAGCTGAGGCCGCGAATGCAACCGGATGCAACCGGATGCAACACTTTCGGGTGGGTGTTTCATTCGGGGGCTCCGTTCCAGCGCGATCCCGAGGGCGGCGGACGCCGCCCCATGATCGCCCCCAGCATGCCACCCCAATAGGAATTTTGTCAAATCGGGCAGCTCAGATCGGGTAGCGGGCGCTAAGCCTCTTCCGTGCCGAGGTAGGATTGGATGACGCGTTCGTCCGCCACCACCTCGGCCGGGGTGCCGTCGGCGATCTTCTCGCCGTGGTCCAGCACCACGACGCGGTCGGACAGCGCCATGACCGCGCGCATGACGTGCTCGATCATCAGGATCGTCAGCCCCTCGCGCCGGTTCAGGTCGCGCAGCACCTCGACCATGCGGTCGACCTCGGTCGGGCGCAGGCCGGCCAGCACCTCGTCCAGCAGCAGCAGGTCCGGACGGGTGGCGAGTGCGCGGGCCACCTCCAGCCGCTTGCGGTCGGGCAGCGTCAGGCTGCGCGCCGGGCGCACCGCCTGCTCGGCGAGGCCGAGCCGCTCCAGCACCGCCCGTGCCTGGGCGCGCGCGGTGGCGACGGCGCGTTCGCGGGCCAGCGCGCCCACCACCACGTTGTCCTCCACCGACAGATCGCCGAACGGCTTGACGATCTGGAAGGTCCGGCCGATGCCGGCGGCGCAGACGTCGTGCGGGCGCAGACCCGTGATCGGACGGCCGCGCAGGGTCACCTGCCCCTCGTCCGGCGCGAAGACGCCGGCGATCAGGTTGAAGGTGGTCGTCTTGCCCGCCCCGTTCGGGCCGATCAGCGCGACGATGCCGCCCTCCGGCACCGTGAAGCTGACGTTGGAGACGGCCCTCAGGCCGCTGAAGCGCTTGGACAGGGACGCGACGTCGAGCAGGGCCATCACGCCTCCTCCCCCGGCCGGCGGACGAGCTTCAGGCGGCGGGCCAGCCAGGGCCAGACGCCGTCCGGACGGAAGACGATGATCACCACCAGCGCCGCCCCGTAGAACAGCTGCTTCATGCCCGGCACGTCGAAGCCCATCCGCTCGATGACGTGCGTCAGCCCCTCGCCCAGCGGCGTCAGGATGAAGGCGCCCAGGATGGGGCCGAACAGCGTGCCGATGCCGCCGACGATGGCCGGCAGGATGATCTCGATGGAGCGGCCCATGGAGAACACCTGCTCCGGGAACAGGTTGTTGAAGTAGAAGGCCTGGAAGACGCCGGCCAGCGCCGTCATCGCCGCCGACACGACGACGGCGCGGATGCGCGCGGCGAACAGGTCGACGCCGGAGGCCTCGGCCGCGTCCGGCTCCTCCCGGATCGCCAGCCACTGGTAGCCGAGGCGCGAGTGCAGCAGGCGTTGCGACACCAGCAGCGCCGCCGCCGTCATCGCCAGGATCACGTAGTAGAACAGCGTGGGCGAGCCGCGCAGGTTCAGCAGGTCGTCGCCGCCATTGGCCGCCACCGGGATGAAGAAGCCGGCCGAGCCGCCGGTCCAGCCGATGTGGTCGAAGCCGATGCGCGCCACCTCGGCGAACGCGATGGTCAGCAGCGCGAAGTGCACGCCGCGCACGCCGAAGCGGAAGCCCAGGAAGCCGATGAAGGCCGCCGCCCCCACCGCCAGCGCCATGCCCGCCCACAGCCCCAGCCACGGCCCCAGCCCGAAATGCACGAACAGCGCCGCACTGGCGTAGGCGCCCAGACCCACGTACAGCGCGTGGCCGAGCGACAGCAGGCCGGCGAAGCCCATCATGACGTTCCACGCCTGCCCGACGTAGGCGAACCACAGCACGGTGGTGAGCACCGACAGCACGTAGCGGTCCGCCACGGCGGGCACCACCAGCAGCGCCAGCGCCAGCAGCGCCAGCAGGATCCCCCCGCGCGCGGTCACGAGCGCCTCCCCAGCAGGCCCTGCGGGCTCAGCAGCAGCACGACGATGAGCACGAGGTAGCCGACCAGCGCCTTCAGGGACGGCACCAGCAGCACGCCAGCCAGCGCCTCCGTCACGCCGATCAGCACGCCGCCCAGCAGCGCGCCGGGCAGGCTGCCCAGGCCGCCGATGATGACGATGACGAAGGACAGCAGCGTGTATTCCGGCGCCAGCTGCGGCCGCGTCTCGACCACCAGCGTCATCAGCGCGCCGGCGACGCCGACCACGGCGGCGCCGATGCCGAAGGTGAAGGCGTACAGCCCGTCGATGTCCAGGCCCACGACGCGGGCACCCAGCGGGTTGTCGGCGCAGGCGCGGATGGCCTTGCCGGTGCGGCTGAAGCGGAAGAAGGCGAACAGCGCGGCGGCCACGGCGACCGCCCCCGCCGCGGCGCGCAGGCGCACGGCGTCGAGCCGCAGCGGCCCGACCTCCACGGAATCGAACACGTAGTCGACCTGGACGCCGCGGGAATCCGGCCCGAAGACCATCAGCAGCGCGTTCAGCAGGATGGTGGCGATGCCCAGCAGCAGGATGAACTGCATGTGCTCCGGCCGCTCGACGAAGCGGTTGACGAGCCCGCGCTGCAGCAGCCAGCCGAAGCCGAACAGCACCGCCGCCACGACGGGCGCGGACAGGACGGGATCGAGGCCGAGGAAGCCGAACAGCAGGACGGCGCCGTACATGCCGGCGACCATCATCTCCCCGTGCGCGAAGTTGACCACGCGCACCACGCCGAAGATGACCGACAGCCCGAGCGCCGCCAGCCCGTACACCAGCCCGGTCAGCAATCCGGAGGCGACGATGTTGAGATAGAAGTCGACCGGCATGGGTTCCCGCCGTGCGTTACAGCCTTGCGGGTTACCAGATCATTCAAATACCAAGCAAGTCCTAAACCCCTCCCCAGCCCCGCCGGGGGAGGGAGGGGCGCAAGCGAAGCTTGGGAGGGTGGGGGCAAGCTGTTCGCGAGAATCAGCGGCTTCCTGTCTGCCGCAAAGGCCGTTGCCCCCACCCTAACCCTCCCCCACCGGGGGCGGGGGAGGGAACAACCACGAGCCCCGCATACTCGTACCAGGGGTGGCGCGGTTTCAGGGGCTGGGGGTCGTCGTCGGCTTCGATGCCGGCGTCGCGCCAGGGGTCGTCGTTGAACATGGGGTCGAACATGGGGTGGGTTCTTCTTGTGGTTGGCCGGCGGCAACGACCGGCTATCCGAGACCAACACCCCGCCGCCCCACCCTATTCCCGGCGGCCGGTGCGGGGCGGCGGACGCTCGGCGACCGGGGTCGGGGTGCGGCCGCGCAACTCGGCGAGGCGGTCCTCCAGGTCCTGCAGGCGGCCGGTGAGCGCGGTGCGCAGGCAGGCGCGGGCGGAGGCGGCCGCTGCGGGGTCGGCCTCGCTGCCGGCGCGGATCCAGCACAGCGCCGCGACGCGCTCGTCGAAGCGGCGGTCGTCCTGGGCCAGCGTGTAGGCGGCGGTTTCGCGCGCAGTGGCGGGAAGTGCGGCCACCCCGTCCTGGCGGCGCTGGCGCGCCCGGCCGTCGAGCAGCGCCAAATCGGCGTCGCCGCAGATCATCCGGCGCAACGGCGCCGTCGCCGTGGCGCAGCGCGGGTCGGGTGGTGGGGGTGCCGCCGGGGGTGAAGCGGCTGCCACCGGTGCGGAGATCGGTGGCGGAGGGGGCGCGGCGCGCTGGGCCACCGGCTGTGGGGAGGGTTGTGGGGTTTGCGGCGGGGAGGCCAGGAAGGGGGCGTCGACGACGCGCACCGGCGTGCCGACGGAGGTGGCGGCGAAGACCGTGGCGATGTCGTCGGGCAGCATGCGGAAGCAGCCGCTGCTGGCGCGGCGGCCGATCGACGTCGGCTCGTTGGTGCCGTGGATGGCGATGGCGGTCCAGCCGAGGTCCAGCGCGTGCTGGCCCAGCGGGTTGTCCGGCCCCGGCGGCACCGACAGCGGCAGCGACGGCTTGGCGCGGCGCTGGCTGGCGGTGGGGTGCCAGGTCGGGTTGCGGCGCTTGCGCACCACCGTGCTGTCGCCGCGCGGGATGTCGACGCCCGGCCGGCCGATGGCGACCGGGAAGGCGCGCACCGCGCCGCCCTCCATCAGGTAGAGCTTGCGGTCGGCGAGGCTGATGACGATGCGGGGGCCGTCGTCCTGCGCGCGGGCCGCGCCGGGAGCCAGGACGCACCCCAGCACGGCGCACGCCAGCACGAAGGCGCGCGTGCGTGCGCGCACCCCTTCGCCACGGCGCGGTGTCGGCGGTTGGCTGCCCATGCCCCCGAGTGCACCCGCAATCCCCTAAGACCCGGTTAAAGCGGGGAAAACCGTGCCCCGGAAAAGCGGTCGCCACGGCGGCGGCAAAATCGGTAGACTGCGGACCCTTTTCGCCCGGGAAGAGCACCCATGGAGACCATCGAGCAGGCCCTGGCCATCGCCACCGCCCACCACAAGGCCGGACGCACCGCGGAGGCCGAGCGGATCTACCGGGAAATCCTGGAGCGCGCGCCCCGGCAACCGGACGCGCTGCACCTGCTGGGCGTGCTGGCGCTGCAGGGCGGGCGGCCGGACGAGGCGGCGCGGCTGATCGGCGAGGCGGTGGCGGCGGACGGCGAGACGCCGCTGTTCCACGCCAACCTCGGCCACGCGCTGCACGCCGGCGGCCGGCACGGCGAGGCGGCGCTGAGCTTCGCCCGCGCGCTGGTGCGCACGCTGCGGCACGCCGAAGGCGGCGGTAAAGAAGGCGGCAACAACGTCAACGCGCTGGCCACGCTGATCCGGCGCTACGACAACGAAACGCGGCAGGCGGCGGTGCGGGTGGTGGAAGAGGCCGGCGTGCCGGCGGACGCCCTGCGGCGGCATTCGCTGCTGTTCCACCTCGGCGGCGACGTGCGCCACTACCGCGACCTTGCCGCCACCCTGCTGCGTGATCCGCAGCGCTTCACCGTGCCGGCGCTGCACCACGCCTACTGGGGCATGGCGATGCAGCTGTTCCTCGGCGACGCGTGCACGGGCGACGCCGGCGCCTTCATGGCGGGCGAGTTCCGGCGCCTCTACGACGTGCTGGTGGAGGAGACGGCGCTGCGCTACGGCGTGGCGGCGCGGCTGATGCCGGCGGGGGCGCGGAACGCGGTGACGCGCGTCGCGCTGGTCACCAACCAGATGCTGGGCGACGGGCACCAGCCGACGCTGGACGCCTTCGACTACGCGCGGCGCCTGCAGGACGACTTCGGCCGCGAGGTGCTGGTCGTCAACGCCAACGCCATGGCGACGGAGGGCGAAGCCGGCTTCATCCCCGCCTTCGCCTACAACGTGACCGAGGAGTACCGGGGCCTGCAGACCATCGAGGCACGGGGGGCGCGGATCCGCATGGCCTCCTTCCCGCAGCGGTCCTTCGACCAGGACAAGGTGGCGGCCGTCGTCGACGCGGTGGAGCGGTTCGACCCCGACGCGGTCGTCGCGTTCGGCGCCTCCAACGTCATCGCCGACCTGTTCGCGGCGACGCGGCCGGTGGTGTGCGTGCCCACCTCCTCCGGCCTGCCGCACACGCAGGCGCACCTCGTGCTGGCGTACGACGGGGCGGACGACGCAGCCGGCTGGCCGGCGGACCTGCGCGAGCGCTTCCGCCCGTTCGCCTTCGGCTGGAACCCGCCGCCCACGGGGGAGACGCCGCCGCGCGGCGCCTACGGCCTGCCGGCGGAGGGGGCCTTGTTCGTGGTGGTCGGCAACCGGCTGGACCACGAGGTGGACGGGGTGTTCCTCGGCCTGATCGACGGGCTGCTGGACCGGCTGCCGGATGCGTGCGTCGCCTTCGCGGGCGGGGTGGAGCGGCTGCCGGGCCGGGTCGAGGCGTTGCGCAACGCCGCGCGGGTGCGCTGCCTGGGGCATGTGGACGACATCCGCGCGCTGTACCGCGTCGCCACCGCGGCGCTGAACCCGCCGCGCCAGGGCGGCGGCGGCAGCGTCGCCTTCGCGTTGGCGGAGGGGCTGCCGGTGGTCACGCAGGGCGTGGGCGATGGTGCCCGCGTCGCCGGCCCGGCGTTCACCGTGGCGGACGCCGCGGGCTTCGCCGGGCGGTGCGCGGCGCTGGCCGGGGACGAGGCGTTCCGGACGGGCCAGGCCGAGGCCGCCCGGGACCGGTTCGCCGGGATCGGCGACCGGCACCGGTCGGTGGAGCGGCTGCTGGCCTGTTGCCTGGAGGCGCAGGCGCTGGTGTGACGGCCGCCTCAGGCCGTCACGAACCAGCCGCTGTTGACCTGGGCCGCCGACACGCCCTGCAGCAGCAGGCTGTTGGTGCCCAGTGAGACCGCCCCCAGCGAGACCAGGGCGCCGCCCGTCGCGTCGGCCACCGTCCAGACCGCACCCGTGGCGATCTGGATGCGGTCGCCCTGGGCGAACAGGAAGTCGGTCACCACGTCGGCGTCGGTCTGCGTGTTCAGCACGAAGCGGTCGGCGCCGGCCCCGCCGGTCAGCACGTCGGCGCCGCGCCAGCCGGCCAGCACGTTGGCGGCGTCGTTGCCGACGAGCGTATCGTTGCCGTCGCCGCCGTACGCCTTCTCGATCACGGTGCCGGTTGCGATGCGCAGCGGGGCGCCGTCGATCGAGGACAGCGCGCCGGGGCGCAGGTCGATCAGGCTGTTGCCGGTGACCGCGCTGGCGTTCAGCGTGTCGGTGCCGGCCGCGTCGATCAGCGTGGCGCGGCTGGTGTCGGCGGTCGCCAGTTCGGCGTACTCGTCGGTGAAGACGAGCAGGTCGTCCTCGCCGGCCGCCTTGCCGTAGGCGGTGAGGCCGAAGTCATGCAACTCGCCGGTGCCCTTGCCGCCCAGGTCCTGGATGTTCACCGTCCAGGCGCCGGCACTGCCCTCGCCCCAGTGCGCCACGCTGGTGAAGACGTAGTTCAGCGTGGTCTGTCCCTGGATACCGTCGGCGCTGATCTCGCCGCTCCACGACGGCACCCAGTCGGGGGAAACGCCGGGGCGGTCCATCAGCACGCTCTGCGTGCCGTCGGGCGAGGTGAGCGTGATCTTCAGGTCGCCCCACCAGCTGTGGTCGGCCAGCACGCCGAACTCCACCCACTCCACGTCGATGTCGTCGGTCACGGCGAACGTGTAGGTCAGGCCGGCCGCCGACTGGTCGGGGATGGCGGCGGCGGGATCGGTGAGCGGTCCGCCGACGGCCTTCACCTCGTTGAAGGCGGTCGACTGGCGCTCCCACGTCTCGGCCAGGCGCACGGCGGCGCGGGCATCCACGAAGCCGTAGCCGTAGTCGGGGCTGTAGTGCATGCCGCCGCCGTTCCACGTCCCGGCGCCGTTCACCTGCCAGTCGTAGCGCTCGTAGGTGCCGGGGGCGCCGGTGTAGACGCGGGCGCTGGCGGCCAGGATCTCCTGCACGTCGCGGTAGCCGAGCGTGGGGTTGGCCTCCAGCACCAGCGCGCTGACGCCCGACACCACCGGCGACGCCGCCGAGGTGCCGTTCATGCGGTCGGTGTAGTCGCCGTCGTCGTAGCCGGCGGTGCCGGACGGCGACATGCCGGCCGGACCCAGCCAGTCGGTGGTCACCGTGCGGTCGGGGTAGTCCGGTTCGCCCGGCGGCAGGACGATGTTGCGGTCGACGGCGGCGGTGACCAGGTTGGGTGTGCCGGGCGTGCTGTAGTTGATGACGTCGCCCTGGTTGGAGCCGGCGGCGACGGTGATCACGTGCCGGTCGTTCTGGAAGTCGGAGTAGTTGGAGTTGTCTCCCCCCCAGCGGTCGTTGCCCGCCGCCGCCACAATCACCGTGCCCAGCCCGCCGCGCCCGGTCAGCGCCGCCGCCGTCAGCGCGAAGGAGAAGTCCTCGTTGGTCGACAGCATGCCGTTGTTGTAGACGGCGGAGCCCAGGTTCCAGCTGTGGTTCACAACCTCGAAGCGGTCCTGTTGCGCCATCATGGCGTCGATCGTCCGGGCGGGCACCGCGAAGACGTCGGCCCCCGACAGCGTGGCGCCGTAGGCGACGCCGACACCGCCGATGCCGTTGTCGGCCGTCTCGGCGACGATGCCGGCCACCGCCGTGCCATGCGCGTAGGACGGGTCGGAGAAGTTGGTGGACATCGGGTCCATCACCGTCCCCGCCACCCGGGTGTGCAGGCTGGCGTCGTAGTTGGCGGCGAGGTCGGGGTGCGTGTACTGGACGCCGGTATCGTAGATGCCGACGGTGACGCCCTTGCCGGTGTAGTCGTCCCACACCGGGACGACGTTGGCGTCCACGCCCGGCCGGCCGCCGAACTGGCCGGTATTGAGCAGGTGCCACTGGTACTGGAAGAGCGGATCGTTGGGAAGCGCAGCCATGGCGGGAACTCCTGAATGCGGTTGGGCGTGCCGAGCGGCTGCGCTCAGGCGGTGATGAACCAGGATGCCTCGACCTGCCGGGCCGAGATGCCCGCCAGGATGATGGAGGCATCGGGGCCGACGGTGATCTCCGCGCCGAAGTCGGCGTCGGCCACCGTGTAGGTCAGGCCGGGCGCCAGGCCGATGCGGTCGCCCGCGGCGGCGTTGAAGTCGGTGATCATGTCCTCGTCGCTGTAGCGGGTCACCAGGAAGGTGTCGGCGCCGGCCCCGCCGGTCAGCACGTCGGTGCCGCGCCCGCCGAACAGCAGGTTGTCGGCGGCGTTGCCGGTGATGAAGTCGCCGCCGTCGCCGCCGTACGCCCGCTCGATGACCGTGTCGCGGCCGATGGCGAACCACGCGCCGTCGATCTTCGACAGCGTGCCGGGCAGCAGCGAGATGGTGCTGCCGGTCGACACCGCGGCGGCGTTCAGCGTGTCGGTTCCCCCGGTGTCGCCCAGCACGATGCGGTCGAGCTTGCCGCCGCCGACCTCGGCGTATTCATCGGTGAAGACGTACAGGTCGTCGGCGGTGTCCGGGGCACCGTAGGCGGTGAGCTTGGCGCCCTCGAAGGTGCCGGCGCCCAGGGGGCCGACGTCCTTGACCGTCAGGGTCCACTCGCCCGCGCTGGACTCGCCGCGGTGCGCCGCGCTGGTCAGCACGAAGTTCAGGTAGCCTTCGCCCTCCAGCCCCGTAGTGCTGTAATGCGGGTTGTCCGAATCGACGTAGCCGGGGGACACGCGCGGCCGGTCGATGAGCGTGCTGACGGTGCCGTCGGGCGAGGTCAGCGTGACCTGCAGGTCGCTCCACCACGAGTGGTCGACGTGCAGTTCGAGCTGGATCCATTCCACGTCCACGCCGCCCGACAGCGAGAAGGTGTGGCTGACGCCCGCCCCGCCCTCCGGGATCGCGGTGCCGAGGCCGAGCGGAGAGGTGGCCGTGACGGAGGTCTCGTTGAAGGCGGTGGACTGCTTCTCCCACGTCTCGGCCAGCCGCACGGCGGCGCGGGCGTCGACGAAGCCGTAGCCGTAGTCGTGGCTGAAGTGCATGCCGCCGCCGTTCCAGCCGTCGGCGCCGTTCTCCTGCCAGCGGTACAGCTCGAACGTGCCGGGGCCGTCGAAGCGGCGGGCGGTGGCGGCCAGGATCTCCTGCACGTCGCGGAAGCCGAGTTCGGGGTTGGCCTCCAGCATCAGCGCGGTGATGCCGGACACCATGGGGGCCGCGGCCGAGGTGCCGTCCATGGCGTCGGTGTAATCGCCGCCGTAGAACCCTTCGACGTAAATCGGCGACGGGCCCTGTTCGCCCAGGAAGTCGGTGGTGGTGGTCTTGTGCGGGTGGGCGGGGTCGGCGGCCTTCGCCACCTCCGTCCGGTCGACGGGGGCGGTGACCAGGATGGGGGCGCCGGGGGTGCTGTAGTCGGTGATCGCCCCTTCGTTGGTGCCGGCGGCGACGGTGACCGTCTGCCGCTCGTTGCCGAAGTTGCTGTAGTTGGCGTTGTCGCCCGCCTCGCGGCTGTTGCCCGACGCCACCACCATGACGGTGCCCAGCCCGTCGCGCCCGGACAGCGCGCTCAGGCGCACGGGCAGCGCGATCGTCTCGCCGCCTTCGAGCAGGCGGTTGAACTGGCTGTTGAACGACTGCGATGGCCCCCACGAGTGGTTCACCACGTCGAAGCGGCTCTGCTGGATCATGGCGGCGGACGTGGCGGCCTCGCTCGGCATCTCCAGGATGCGCACGCCGGACAGGGTGGCGTCGTAGGCGACGCCGGCCACGCCCTGGCCGTTGTTCGCCTCGGCGCCGATGATGCCGGCCACCTCGGTGCCGTGCGCGTTGTTGGGGTTGTTCAGGTCTGTCGGAAAGGCGTCGTGCGTGGTGCCGCCGATCGACAGGTGGAGGGACCGGTCGTAGTTGCCGTCGAGGTCGGGGTGGGTGTACTGCACGCCCGAATCATAGACGCCGACCGTCACGCCCTTGCCGGTGTAGTCCTCCCACACCGGGACGACGTTGAGGTCGACGCCCGGCTTGCCGCCGAACTGTCCGGTGTTGAGCAGGTGCCATTGTTGGCTGAAGAGCGGATCGTTCGGCAGTGCGGCCATGCGCAGGTCTCCCCCGGGTCGATGAAAGGGGGCGCCGGTGCCGGTCCGCCACCCTCCCGCATGGGGAAAGCCCGCAGCCC
Organism: Azospirillum sp.; assembly: GCF_035627195.1. Classification (GTDB taxonomy): domain Bacteria; phylum Pseudomonadota; class Alphaproteobacteria; order Azospirillales; family Azospirillaceae; genus Azospirillum. The sequence continues at coordinate 2,338 of NZ_DASPMG010000350.1, read as the reverse complement.
GTGCAGGTTTTTAGTCTCGAACCGGTTTCGCCCCTACATTGCGCCTCGGTAGCGAGGCAACCGGGGGCTTTGCAATGAAAAAAGACCGCGCGCCGATGGTGCATCAACAGAGGTTGATGCGGTGCCGCGGCGTCGCTGGCGGGCCCCGCCCCTGCCGGACAGGGCCCGCCGCGGTCGTCAGGTGCGCTTGCTCCAGCCCGGCATCGGGAACACCGGGTCGGCCTCGGCCGAGGCCTTGGGCAGCACCACGGTGGGGCGCTGCTTGATGTTCTGCACGCAGGCCGAGGCCAGGTTCACGTTCTGGCCCTTGGCGTCGAAGGTGATGGCGGGACCCACCATCATCTTGTCCTTCAGGTTGGTGGCGCGCAGCGCCGTCAGCATCGGCTCCGGCGCGGGCGAGCCGGCGCGCTTGAAGGCGTCGGCGGCTACCAGGATGGCCTCCAGCGTGAAGGCGACGTTGAAGGCGTAGCCCTCGAACCGGTCACTGGGGAACGCCTTCTTGAAGGCGGCCTCGACACGCCTGGTCATCTCCGCCTTGGGGTCGTACCAGGGCAGGTTGGTGATGGCGTAGTCCACGTACTTGCCCAGCGCCTTGTAGGTCTGCTCGTCATAGAGGCCGGGCGAGCCGGGGGAGACGATGCCCATCGGCTCCCACCGCTGCTTGACCATCTCCTTGACGATCATGATGGCGTCGGCGGCGCGGGTGGTGACGATGGCAAGCTCGGCGCCGGTCGCCTTGGCCTTCGCCACCTCGATCGACAGGTCCTGCGCCTTCGGGTCGTAGGCGATCGATTCGACGATGCCGAACGGCATGTTCAGCGTCGGGAACAGGGTGTCGATCGCCTTCTTGTTCGCCATGCCGAAGGTGTCGTTGGCGTGCAGGAAGACGGCCGTCTTGGGCGTGGCGCCGGTGGCGGCGAACAGGTCCTTCATCAGCGCCATGCCGTTGCTGATCAGCATGGTCGAGGTGGGGAAGTTGCGGAAGACGGTCTTGTAGCCCTGTTCGGTCAGGCCGTCGGCGGCGGCGATGTTCATCACCAGCGGCACGCCGCGCTGTTCGCAAACCTGGGCGGCGGCGGCGGTCTGGCCGCTGTCGAAGGCGCCGATGATGACGTTGGCCCCGTCGTTGATCAGCTTCTCCGTGCGCGAGCGCGCCACGTCGACGTTCGATTCCGTGTCGGCCGACAGGATCTCCACCTTGTAGCCCAACTCCGACAGCACGGCCGGCGCGATGTCGGCGCCGCGCTGGCAGGCCTGTCCCGCCTGCGCCAGATGGCCGGAGCGCGGCAGCAGCACGCCGACCTTCAGCGCCTGGTTCTGGGCGAAGGCGGGCGCCTTGCCGAAGGCGGCCAGCGCGCCGGCGGCCACGGCGGCCCCCACGGCAGCCTGGGAGAACTGCCGGCGCGTCAGGCCGGCGGAAAACGGGGTCTTGTCGCGGGACATGGTGGGCGATCTCCCTGCCGTTTGTTCTGGTAAGACCGGAACTTTCGCCCATCGAGGCGGCAAGGCAAAGCGGAATTCCGCGGCTTGATTCTGCGGCTTGATTCCGCGGTTCGGCGCCGCCTGCGCAACGGCATAGGCGGTTCGGCCGCGACACGACGCGCGTTGCGGCGGATGCTGCGGCGCATACACTGTTTGAATGCGAATCCCAGCAGCGCGTCCAACCTGTGGATGGCGACGATGATGGCGAGCGCTCAATCCCCGGTCACCCTCCGGCCGATCACCTGGTCCCCCCGTCTGGAACTCGGCATCGAACGGATCGATGCCCAGCACCAGTGTCTGGTGTGGCTGCACAACGACCTCGTCCGGGCCCTGTCGCACGGGGTGAGCGTGGACATGGCGACGCGGATCATGGGCGAGCTGCGCCGCTACGCCGCCTATCACTTCGCGGAGGAGGAAGAGTTGATCGAGCGCTGCGGCTATCCCCTGGCGGCGGCGCACCACCACCAGCACCGCGGCTTCGCCACGTCGCTGCGCAACATGACGACGACCGTGCGCGACACGGATTTCGCGGCGCAGATCGTCTTCTTCACCGGGACCTGGATTGAGGGGCACATCGCCCGCTCCGACAAGGACATCGCGCGTTACCTGCTGGACGGGCCGCGGATGTGCGCGTGAAGGGCGGATGACGTCGGGCTCGCGCTTTCGGCTCGAAAGAATCAAGGGCAGGCGCTTCTCATAGCCCCTCCCCCTTGACGGAGGGCTATCGCATCTGAGTAAAGCGCTCTCCGCCTGTTGACCTGAAGGAAGAGACCGAAGTGGCCTTTTCCTTCAGGAGACGCGCGATGCAGTCGCTCATTGAGATTTTCCGAGAGGTTCGCGATCCGCGCGACCCGAA
>NZ_DASPMG010000349.1:0-36368 GCF_035627195.1 Azospirillum sp. | reverse complement strand
GACGTAGTCGCCGCCGTCCCACTTCACGCTCAGCGCGCCCGACTTCTCGTTCGTCACCACGACGGTGCCGGCCTCCTTGTAGGCCGAACCGTCGGTGTCGGTGCCGTTGTAGGTGTAGGTGCCGACGACGTTGGCCGACTGTGCCAGGGCCGCCCCCGCGAGGCCGACGACGAGCAGCGACGACAAAGCCAGTGTGCGAAGCATGACTTCCTCCAATTTCAGGTGGGGATAACGGCCAGCCCGGCGGGCATCGGCCATGGCTGCGCACACTATATTGTCGTGCGTTCATTGCAAGGCGTAGAATCAAGCGTGTCAATGCAATGTTGATAGGATGTGGATGGCCGTCCACATTGCTGTTACGTTTGTGTAATACGCGATTTTTGTTTGACTTTATACTATTGCTTTTGGGTAAGTTGCTGGGCAGCATAGCTGCGTTGGGATGTCGTGGACTTTCCTCGATGTGTGCCGGCGCTGTGCGGGTATTTGAGGTTTTCGAGGTGGAAGTGTGGAACTTCGCGGCAAGGCATGCGGTCGCGGGCGACACCCGCGTTCCGGTTCCGTCGGATTCCCGACCGGGCGACGGCAGTCCAGGCTTGCGGCGGGGCTAACGCAGGTCGTCCAGCGCGGCCAGCACCCGGCGCCAGTCATCGGCGCCGTCCGCGTCGCCAGCGGCGATGCAGCGCTCGATCTCCTGGGTGATGACGGCGTCGACTTCGCGCTGGTGCTTCACCAGCAGCCGCCAGGCGCGACACCAGATCTCGTTTTCTCCCATCGGGCGCCCGCTAGAGTTGTGAAGGGTTGGTCGCGCACTGTAGGCCGCAGGCGGCGGCCTGTCCACGTTTAATAAAGATGTATCGAAGTGACGGAATCCTGGAGGATATTGGCAGATGGCTAGTGCATCGAAAGCCGGATCGGCGGATAAAGCCGGTTCATTCACAGCAAAGCTGGTAGTCGTTGTTGGCGTCATGGCCGCCGCGGCGGTGTTGTCGGCGTTCTATGCCATCAACGAATACGCCAATGGCACCGGCGCCATCGTCAAGAACGCCGACCGCAACGCCGATCGCTTCGAGGCCGTCTTCCGCGATCTCGTGCAGGCACGCTTCCGCGCGATGAACATCGCCGCCGACGTCATGCTGCAGAGCCGCGTCACCATCGAGGCGTTCGCCCGTGACGACCGCGCCGGCCTCGTCGCCCGCATGGAGCCCTTCTACAAGGAGACGCTGGAAAAGACGCACGGGGTGGCCCAGCTGAACTTCTGGCAGCCGCCGGCCAAGCTCTACTACCGCGCCGGTGATGCCAAGAGCTTCGGGCAGGATCTGAGCAACTTCCGCAAGTCGGTCGTGGCCGCCAACGAGCGGCGCCAGCGCATCTCGGCGATCGAAACCGGGGCCGGCGGCATCATCGCCATCCGCGCCATCGTCCCCGTGGTCGTCGAGGACAAGCACGTCGGCGTCGTCGAGTACGCCACCGGCTTCGACATCCCGCTGGAGCGCGCCGGCGCCACCACCGGCCTGAAGTGGTCCGTCGGCCTGATGAAGGAGGTGTCGGACCGGGTGGAGCGCCCCGCCGACCCGAAGAACGACGCCTGGAAAGGCAACGACGTCTTCTACCTCTATTCCGACCCGATCACCGGCGAAACGATGCGCGGCATGGAGTTCGACCCGCGCGCCAAGGGCTACACGCTGGCCAGTTCCGGCAGCAAGACCGTGTTCGTGAAGACCTTCCCGGTCGTCAACTTTTCCGGCGTGCCGACCATCGTCGTCGCCAACGTGCTGGACGTCACCGACGCCTTCGCCGAGGTGCAGCAGTCGGTGGCGATCAAGACCGGCATCCTCTTCCTGATCATCACCGTCGTCGGCAGCTTCGGCCTGCTCAAGTTCGGCTCCATGCGCGAGGGGCTGACGCGCGCGCTCAACCGCCAGAAGATCGAACTGGAAGAGCGCGCCGCCGCCTGCGACGCCGCCGTCGCCAAGCTGAAGGAAGTGGACGTCATCAAGCGTGGCTTCTTCACCAACCTGGTGACCGCCGTCAGCGAACCGCTGCAGGCGGTCGCCGGCCAACTCCAGTCGGTGGCGCAGACGGTCGAAGCCGTGGCCGAAGGGCGCAAACCCGACGACGCCGCAGCCACCGCGTTGCGCGAGCGGTTCGCCTTCGCCCTGTCGGAAACCACCCGTCTCGGCCGGCTGGCGGCCGACTACCAGCAACTGGAGCTGTTCCGCCAGAAGCTGGTGAAGGCCGACACGCCGCTCCTGTCGCTGCCGGACGTGGTGGGCAAGGTCCTGAACGAGGACGTTGCCGCCTACCGCCGTCTGCCGCAGCTCGCCATCACCACCGCCATGCCGGCCGACCTGCCGGCGACGCGCGCCGACGGCGACCTGCTGCGCCGCGCCGTCAGCGGCCTCGTCGGCTACGCCGCCCAGCGCGGCGGCCAGGGCAAGATCGCGCTGAGCGGGCGCGTGAACGACGCCGGCTGGCTGGAGGTGTCGGTGAGCGGCTCGGCCTTCGCGGCGGCCGGCGCGCCGGACGAGGCGCTGCTGGACGAATCGCGCCAGTTCCTCTCACGCCTCGGCGCCACGCCGACGGCGACGCCGAACGCGGCTCCGCTGGTCGGCGTGGTGCTGTCGCGCGTCATCATCGAGTTCTACGGCGGCACGCTGGAGCCTTCCGTCAAGGCCAACGATCCGGGCTTCGTGTTCCGTCTGCCGGTCGCGGCGTAAGGGGGGCACGATGAGCAACTTCTCGGTACGATACGGGCGTTATGCCGCCATCGCCGCCGTCCTCGGCGTGGTGTTGCTGCTCGACGACCTGTTCACCCGGCCGCTGGCCTTCGTCTCGGGCCTGCCCCAGGCGTCGCTGGTGCAGTACCTGATGGCGGCCTTCCTGTTCGTCGCCTCGCTGCTGGCCGCCCGCTTCGTGCGCCAGGACGTCATCCACGGCTGGCTGGAGCGGCGGTCGGGCAAGCAGATCCCACCGCTGGTCGGCGACCTGACCGGCGTGCTGGTCATCTTCATCGGCATCTGCGTCATCCTGGCCGTCGTCTTCAAGCGGGACATCACCGCGCTGGTCGCCACCGGCGGCGCCTCCGTGATGGTCATCGGCCTGGCGCTGCGCGACATGCTGCTGGCCGCCTTCACCGGCGTGCTGCTCAACATCGAAAAGCCGCTGAAGCCCGGCGACACGGTGCGCATCAACGACAAGTGGCAGGGCAAGGTGCTGAAGATCACCTGGCGCGCCACCACGCTGCAGACGCCGACGGGCAACCTCATCCTGCCGAACCTGAGCCTGTCCAACGCCGTCATCATGAACCTGTCGGCGCTGGACGGCACGCGCTCGACCCGGCTGATCGAGGTGGTGATCGACTACGACACCTCGGTGGAGAGCGCCGAGCGTATCCTTTACGCCGCCGCGCTGGGCGCGGCCGGCGTCAAGCACGTGGCGCCGCCCACCGTGTTCGCGCGCAAGATGGAACGTGACGGCGTGGTCTACGAGGTCGGCGTGACCATCGCCGCCTTCGCCGACTGGAAGAAGTCGGAACACGCGGTGATCAAGAACATCCTGCAGTGCATGCGCGACGCCGGCATCACCGTGTCCTTCCCCAAGTCGGAGATCATCCAGTCGCCGCGCCGGGCCCGCATCGCCGACCGGTCCATGGACACCTTCCGTCTGGTCCAGCAATGCCGCGTCTTCCGGTCCCTGCCCGAGGACGTCTGCCAGCGCATCACCGAACTGCTGATCGACCACCACTATGCGGCCGGCGCCACCATCGTCAACGCCGGCGAGCGGCGGCATTCGCTGTTCATCATCGGCGAGGGCATGGCAAAGCGGACCATGACCGACCGCGACGGCGCGAAGCTCGTCGACGAGCGCTTCATTTCCACCGAATCGTTCGGCCGCCGTTCCCTGTTCGCCTGCCAGCCGCAGGTTGCCAAGGTCGTCGCCGAGACGGCGGTGCTCGCCTACGAGTTCGAACGGCGCGCGCTCGCCCGCCTGCTGGAGGAGGACCCGGGGCTGATCGACGTGCTCGCCCAGGCACTCGCCATGCTGGCGTGGCGCGAATCCAAGGATGGCGCCGGGGGCCGCGAGCCCGAACCGGCCGCCATCCAGCGCCTCACCCACCTCCACCGCGGCCAGATCGAAGCGGCGTACCGCGCCGAGGCGCCGCTCGCGGTGGTCGAAAAGATTGCCGTTCCGGCCTGACCGGCGGCACGGACACGCGCACCCCAAGGAAGTCACGCGCATGAGCCAGCATCACTTCCACGGCCACCATCAGGGCCGCCGACGTCCCGACGCCATGACCCGCGGCATCGCCCAACTCGTATTCCTCAGCCGCTGGCTGCAGGCGCCGCTCTACATCGGCCTGATCCTGGCGCAGGCCTATTACGTGTACCGCTTCTTCCACGAGATCGCCGAGATCTTCCACCATCCCACCATGGACGAGAGCGCGGCGGTGCTGCTCATCCTCGGCCTGATCGACGTGGTGATGATCTCGAACCTGCTGATCATGGTGATCATCGGCGGCTACGAGACCTTCGTGTCGCGCCTGCGGGTGGAGGGGCATCCGGACTGTCCGGAGTGGCTGAGCCACGTCAACGCCAACACCATGAAGGTCAAGCTGGCCATGGCGCTGATCGGCATCTCGTCGATCCACCTGCTGAAGACCTTCGTCAACTCCGAGCATCACCTGAACGAGAAGGCGGTGCTGTGGCAGTGCGTCATCCACACGCTGTTCATCGTCTCGGCCGTGATGCTCGGCTACCTGAACCGCCTGCTGGAAACGCCCGCGCACGGCCCGGCCCACGGTCCGGCGCACGCCCATGCGCCGGCCCACGGCCACGCCGCGGGTGTGCTCCAGCCCGCTGAGTAGCCGGTCTGCCGCCGCACCCGGGCGACGCTTCGCGCCGGGTGCGGCGCTTTTCACGGGCACAGTCCAAGCGGTACCGGATCCCAGGGCCGTATCACCGTGCCACCCCAGCCGCCGAAAGCGGCCGGGTTCTACCCGATCTCCACCCCTCCGTCTCCAGAGAGCCAATCCCCTTCAAGTGATGTCACACACCAGAGACGAAGGGGCGTCCATTCCATCAGAAGCCGATGCGGATATATCGGTTCTGTTGCGCGCGGCGATACGAAATTACAGGGGTGACATTTGCTGCCGTCGCTACAATTCTGCCACGACATTTACGGCAGAGCCACCACTGTGATGGTTTTGTCTGGACAAAAGAAAATTGCTTCTTTCTATTGACCTACGATGTTCTGCCTGCAATGGAGTTTATAATGAATCAGAGCCTGGAGCACGTTCTTGACAAGGCGCATGAGAAAAAGCCGTTGAAGGAAGTGGCTGAGCTGTCGCCGGCCGCCCTCCAGGGAGTGTCGGACAAGGACGCCGAGGCGCTGAAGGCGGCGTTCGGCATCAAGTCGATCCGCGATCTCGCGACGAACAAGTTCATTCTGTGGGCGCAGGCGATCAACACGCTGGCCGCAGCCGAGAAGTAAGTGGGCAGAACTGCCGCGGCACGGGTCGCGGCAGTCGCTCCCCCGCGTGGAGCCGTGCATGCGCCGTCCGCTGATAAGCCAGCCAGTTCGAGCCGCGATTCTAGCCCTGCTTGTGGCGCTGCATCCCGCCGGCGTGCCGGCGGGTCGGCTGGTGGCGCCCGTGCTCGCGGTCTCCGCGCTGTCGGCCGCCGGCACGGCGTTCACACCGACGGACAGTTGGGCTCGGTCGGCAAAATCATCGGGCGGCTATTCCCGGCCGTCCTCGTCGTCGCGGACCCCGTCGGCCAGCAGCGGCGGCTACTCCCGGCCGTCGGCGCCCCGCACGCCGTCGTCCATCACCGTTTCCCGGAGCGATCCGGGGCCATCGAGCGGGGGCTACAGCCGCCCGGGCTTGAACACCGCTGCGGATCGGCCCTCGTCGGCCACTCGCCCCTCCAGCGCCGGCGATCAGGCGTTCAGCCGTCAGGCAGCCGCCGATGCGCTCGACCACTACCGCAGCCGCCAGCAGACGGAGCGCGCACCGCCGGTGGCCGCGCCGGCCCCCGGCAGAACCGCGGCGAAGACGTCACGCCCGTCGGATGAGGCCAAGTCGTCCGATTCCTTCGAACTGCCGCACGTCCGGGTGCCTCGGTCCAGCGCAGCTCCCCGGCCCGCAGCGACGCGCGCTGACCCGTGGAGCCGGTACGGCTGGACGCCACCGCCCCATGCCATTGGATCGGCGCCGCAGTTCGGGCTGTGGAACGGCCTGTTTCTATGGTTCCTGTTGGACACATTGAGCCGGCCCGGCCACGCCGCCTTTTTCCACGACAACGCCGACGACCCCGGTGTCCACGCGTGGCGAACCCACGCCGAGCGCTTGGCGGACGGCGACGCCGCGTTGCGGAGCAAGCTCGGCGGCCTGGACAGCGCGGTCGCGCGCTATTCGAACGAGCCGCGCAGCCCCGGCCGTTTGCCGCCCGACGTCTCGGTCGACTTGGCCCGCTCCGATGGAGCGGCGCAGCAGGGCGCCGGCATGGGCGGCACGTGGTGGATCGTCCTGCTGCTGGCCGCGGCTCTGCTCGTTTTCTGGCTCGTCTGGCGCCGTCGCCGCCAAGCTGCGGCGGCCAGGGTGCCGGCCGCGAACGCAAAAAGGGAGAAAGACGCCGTGCCGCTGTTCGGAACCCTCGGCAACTACGTCCACCAGAAACTGTCCGGGGAGCGCTACAGCCCGTCGCTGTTCCGCCTGGGCATGACGCTGACCGTCGATCCGGCGCCTTTCCTGCTGGCCGCGGGCGCGACCAAGGTGGTGGCGCCCGAGGTCAGCGGCACCGACCGGCTGGTCGGGGTGGAAGCGGTGGGAACGGTGCGCGCGGGCGGCGTCACGGCCTACCGCCTGTATGTTCCCGGCGGCAAAGGCTTCTTCCAGCTCCATCTGAACGCCGACAACGTGCCCGACGAGTGCCGCTACTTCGCGGTGATCGACGAGGTCTCGCCGGCCGACGCGGGGGAGTGGGCTTTCTGGCTGGACAAGAAGGAAGGCATGATCGGCTGGCCGGAGTTCCAGACCAAGGACGGCAACCTCTACCAGCGCGCGTGGTCGCCGGGGCAAAGCCGGATCAAGCCGTTCGAACTGGCGGAGACGGTGGAGACCGTGCGCGGCACCCGGACCGCCACCAATCAGGCGATGCTCTATGCCGCCGCCACCGGGGCAGCGGATCCGGCGCCGGAGACGGAGTACGTCCTGGTCCAGGTGATCGAACAGGATGGTCAAGCCTGGGTCCAGGTCGCCGCCGGCATCGACGTCAACCCGGCGTCGCTGTCCCTCGCCTGACGGTCCTTCCCCCATCCAGACGACGCCTTCCCATTCCTGAAGACAGCGGCGAGCACCATGGACACCACCTTCGCAGCCATCCTCCAAGCGCTGGGCACCGGCCTGCCGGTCCTGCTCGGCCAGTTTGCCGTCACCCTCGTCCTGCTGGTCGGTGGGGCGGCGGTCTACATGCGGATCACTCCCTTCAACGAGCGCCACCTCGTGGCGGAAGGCAACGTGGCCGCCGGGATCACCTTGGCCGGCACCATCGTCGCCCTCTCGATCCCCCTGGCGGCGACGCTGGCCACCAACCATGCCGTGGTGGACATCGCCCTCTGGGGTGTGGTCGCGCTCATCCTGCAGCTGGTCGCCTTCGCGGCGGCGGCCCTGCTGATCCCCGGGCTGCGCGGGCAGATCGAGGCGGGCAACGTGGCGAGCGCCGCCACGCTGCTCGGGGTCCAGCTGGCCGTGGCCCTGATGAACGCCGCCGCGATGGCGGGCTGATCCCTATCCGAATTCCGTTCCCCTAGGAGACACGTGCATGATTTCGTTCATCCGCAATCTGCTCGGCGTGAAGACCGACCAGGCCGTTCAGGGCGCGGTCGAGGCGCTGGTGCGCTGGGACCCCAAGTCCGCCACGGAGGCGGAACTGCGGACCATGGAGCAGCACCTGGACGACCTTGGCGTCCAGGTCGCCGAGGCGCGAGCCTCGTATGAACGCGAAAAGAAGGAGGCGGACGAGATCCGCAAGCTGTCCGATCAGCGCATGGCCGCGGCCGAGCAGCTGCAGCGGCAGATGGAGGTCGAGGCCGATCCGGCGCGCAAGGCGTCGCTGGAAAAGAGCCTCGCCACCATCGTCGCCATGCTTGAGGAGATGGCGCCCGATGTCGGCCGCGAGGCCCAGGACGCCGCGGACGCCTTGGAATTCGTGGAAATGCTGGAAAAGAGCTACGCCGACGCCGGTGCCAAGCTGAAGGGGGCGAAATCCCAACTCCAGCGGGCCGAGCGTGACATGGGCCGGGCCGAGCAGCAGCGACAGATGGCCGAACGCCAAGCGGAAGCCGCCCGCCGCGCCGCCGGCCTGGCCAGCACCACCAGCGGCCTGAGCGTGGCGTTGAAGGCGATGCAGGACGCCACCGCGCGCGACTTGGCCTCTGCCGAATCGGCCCATGCCAAGGCCAAGCTCCTGACGCCGACCCGTCCGGAGCAGGAGGATCCCAACATTGCCGCCGCCCTGGCCGCCGCGTCCGGCCAGCCCGCGTCGACGAACCTGTCCGACCGTCTCGCGGCCTTGCGGGCCCGCAAGGGGTAGGGACAGCGCCGCGCCGGCCGGTGAGGGACGCGTCCTCTGGTCAGCGCGGCTGTCGTGCCTGTGACGTCGGCGCGGGTGCCTGACGTCCCGTCAATGGAATCTTGTACGCGGGGCGCTTTTCTACCCTTGCCGGCGTGCGTGGCGATGGCCCGGATCCCGCCCTTGTCGACCACCCGAACACGACCACCCGAACAACCGCCGTCTACGGACAGGCAAAGAGAATTCCAGGAGAGCATGTATGGTTTCTTCAATCCGCAATCTGATCAACAATCCCGTCTTTCAATGGTCCATCATCGGCGTCATCCTGGTCAACGCCATCATCCTCGGCGTTCAGACGGTGGAAGGCCTCAGCGAAAGCCAGGTGCACGCGCTCGAGATGCTGGACAATGTGTGTCTGGTCATCTTCTGCATCGAGATCGTGCTGAAGCTCATCGTGCTGCGCGCCGGCTTCTTCAGGGACGGCTGGAACGTCTTCGACTTCCTGGTTGTCGGCATCGCCCTGGTCCCGGCGTCGGGCGAGCTGTCGGTGCTGCGGTCGCTGCGCGTGCTGCGGCTGATGCGTCTGGCCACGGCGCTGCCCGCCATGCGCCGGGTCGTCAGCGGCATGTTCAAGGCCATCCCCGGCGCGGCGTCGGTGGCCGGCGTGCTGCTGGTCATGTACTACGTGGCCGCCGTAATGGGCACCAACTTCTTCCGCGACACCAACCCCGACCTGTTCGGCGGCCTTGGCGCGTCGCTGTTCACGCTGTTCAAGATGATGACGCTGGAAGGCTGGCCCGACATCGCCGACAAGGTGCTGGAGCACAAGCCGGGCGCCTGGCCGTTCTTCGTCATCTTCATCATCTTCACGACCTTCACGACGCTGAACCTGCTGTTCGGCATCATCGTGGGCGCCATGGAGGACGCCAAGGAAGAGGACGCCCGGGCCCGCATGAGCGAACAGGGCGTCGAGGTCACCGAGGAGAGCAGCGAGGTGCGCCTCGCCATGATCGAGAACGACGTGAAGCACATCCGCGAGATGCTGACGGAAATGCGCGGCAAGGCGGATGTTCAGCCTGCGTCCGCGGATAGGACGCCTGAACTGTCGCGAATTGGATAATACACGACCAGGCCGCCAACTTTTTGAAGGCGGCGCTGCCTTTGGGTGTGGTTCGCCCCGGAATCCTGGCGCGGTTGTCAGATGATACGGACGGCGCCTGAAGGCGCCGTCCGTATCATCCTTTCAATCAATGCCTATCGCGCTTTCATTCTGAACGCGCTGGCGGCAGCCCTTTGCTTAGCAAAGGGCGAGAGCTATCGCATTGATCTGTCGGGTTTTACCGGCGGCGCTCAATTGGAAGCCATCAAGCGCCGCCGGTATGACACGGCCACCGCGTCGCATTCCGGGGGGGTTTTGTTGCAGCGCTTGCGGCTGGGTGGGATCGGGTAGAACCCGGCCGCTTTCGGCGGCGGGGGTGGCAAGGTCATACGGTCCAAGAAGAGCCCCTTCAAGGGCTGGCAGATCACGGCCGCGGTGATCCTGTGTGCGGTGCGCTGACCCGCATCGTCGAACAGGATCACCGGCGGATCAAGCGGCGGGTCCGGCCGGGGCTCGGCTTCAAGAGCTTCCACACCGCAAAAGCTTCCACACCGCGCGCCGGACGATCGCCGGCTGCGAGTGCCCGGCGATGGCGCGCAAGGGGCATGTCGCCGCCGTTCCCGCCAACGGCATGCCTGCCCAGACGACCTTCATCGCCACCCTGTCGGGCGCGGCCGCCTGACGGCACCGATCCTGCGGCCCGCCGCACCCGTCGTCAAACTTTGCAGCGGAACCTGTCTCTCCCTGTTCCCATCGGGTGGCTCCTGAGCAAGGGTGGCGCTCAATTGCCTATTTGTAAAGTAGATAATTTATCCTGATTTCACGTTTATCGTTCGCGATTCTCTATTGACGAAATAGACTTTTGGCGCCGGAATTCCGCATCGAACCCACAGGGGACGAGGGACCGATGCCACACCCGCTCGAATACGCCACACCGGACGAGTTGGACGCGATCCACCTGAAGCTGCTGCGCCGGCAGCTTTCGGCGTTGGCCCGGCGTGTGCCCTTCTGCCGGCGCAAGTGGGAGGCCGGCGCGCGCCATTACCCGCGCCTGGAATCCCTGGCCGACCTCGCGTTGCTGCCGTTCACCGAAAAGGCGGAACTGGCGGCCGGCTTGGGCGATGCGCCGCCGCTTGGCCGGCGCATCGCCTTCCGCCGCGCCGGCTGGCGCGTCCGGCCCGTGCCCGACGCCGGCCAGGAGGCCGTCGAAACGCGGGCCGAACCCGACCGGAGACGAGCATGACCACGTCAGCCGACAACACACCGCACGTCGTCGTCCGGAACGTCAGCCACGCCTTCCGCAGAGGCCGCCCGCCGGTCCTGTCCGGCATCGACCTGACTGTCGCGCATGGCGAGGCGGTGGCGGTGGTCGGGCGCAGCGGCTGCGGCAAGTCCACGCTGCTGCACATCCTGGCCGGCCTGCTGCATCCTGCCGGCGGCAGCGTCCACGTCGGCGGGCACCGCGTCACCGGCCCGTCGGCGCGCTGGAACGTCATGTTCCAGAAGCCGTCGCTGTTCCCGTGGATGAGCGCCGCGGAGAACGTGGCGCTCGGCCTGCGCTATGCCGGCGTCGGCAGGCGCGCCGCGCGGGAGAGGGCGGAGGCGCTGCTGGCGCTCGTCCACCTGGAGGGGCACGCGGACGACAACGTCCAACTCCTCTCCGGCGGTCAGCAGCAGCGGGTGGCGCTTGCCCGCTCGCTCGCCACCGAACCGGAGCTGCTGCTGCTCGACGAGCCGTTCTCCGCCCTCGACGCCTTCACCCGCGCGGCCTTGCAGGACGAGGTGCGGGCCATCGCCCGCCGGCTCGGCCTGACGCTGGTCATCGTCACCCACGACCTGGACGAGGCGGTGCTGATGGCCGACCGCGCCGTGGTGATGGCGCCGCGCCCCGGCCGGGTCACCGCCGACGTGCGCATCGCGCTGCCCGCCGAGCGGCGGCGCGAGGATCCCGCCTTCCGGGCCTGCCGCGACGCCCTGCTGGCGCCGTTCGAGGCGGCCGGTGCAGCGGAAAGCGTGCCGGACACCCCCCTGCCGCGCCGCTTCGGCGCCCTCTTCGGCCTCGCCGCGCCGTCGGCCTGAGGCCCGCTTTCGGGAGACACACCATGGATGATTGCTGCGGTCCCGGCACCGGCCCCTTCGGCCCCCGTCCCACCCGCCGCCACGTGCTGGACTGGATGGCGGCCGGCGGCCTCGCCGCGCTCCTGGCGGGCGGCCCGGCGCGCGCCCAGGCGCCGGACGACGAGGTGGTGCGCATCGGCTACCTGCCCATCACCGACGCCACCGCGCTGCTGGTCGCCCACGCGTTGGGCTTCTTCGAGGACGAGGGGCTGAAGGTCGAACCGCCCACGCTTATCCGCGGCTGGGCGCCGATGGTGGAGGGGTTCGCCGCCGGAAAGTTCAACCTCGTCCACCTGCTGAAGCCCATCCCGGTGTGGATGCGCTACAACAACAACGTGCCGGTGAAGATCCTGGCGTGGGGCCACACCAACGGCTCCGCCCTGGTGGTCGCCGGGCAGGGCGGCGTGACGTCCTTCGCGGACCTCGGCGGCAAGCAGATCGCCGTGCCCTTCTGGTACTCCATGCACAACATCGTGCTGCAGCTGGCGCTGCGCTCGGCCGGATTGAAGCCGGTGATCAAGCCGCAGGGCGACGCCTTGGCGCCCGACGAGGTCAACCTGCAGATCCTGCAGCCGCCGGAGATGCCACCGGCGCTGGCCGCCGGAAAGATCGACGGCTACATCGTCGCCGAACCCTTCAACGCGCTGGGCGAGCTGAAGGCCGGCGGGCGGATCCTGCGCTTCACCGGCGACATCTGGAAAAATCATCCCTGCTGCGTCGTCGCCACGCAGGAGGAGAACACCACCCGCCGCCCGGAGTGGACGCAGAAGGTCGTCAACGCCGTCGTCCGCGCCGAGATCCACGCCTCGCGCAACAAGAAGGACGTGGCGAAGCTGCTGTCCGCCGACGGCCGCAACTACCTGCCGATGCCGGCGGCGGTGATCGAGCGGGCGATCGGCCATTACGACGACCCGGCCTACGCCGCCAGCGGCGCCAACCGCAACCGCGCCGCCTGGGGCAACGGGCGCATCGACTTCCAGCCTTGGCCCTACCCCAGCGCCACGAAGCTGATCGTCGAGGCGATGGGCAAGACGGTGGTCGGCGGCGACCGCACCTTCCTCGACCGCCTGGATCCGGACGCCGTGGCCCGTGACCTCGTGGCCTACGACTTCGTGCGCCGGGCCCTGGACCGCTTCCCCGAGTGGAAGGCGGATCCCAGCGTCAACCCCGGCGATCCCTTCGACCGGCAGGAGGTGCTGTCGCCGTGAGCGCGGCCTCCTTCATACGGCAGGCCGCCTGTGCCGCGGCCGGCCTGGCGCTGCTGCTGGCGGCGTGGTGGCTGGGTGCGGCGCTGGTGGCCGGCAACCCGCGCACGGCGGCCTTCGCCGACTTCGCGCCGGGACCGGCGCTGGCGGCGCTCGCCGGCATGCTGCGGCGAGGCGAGCTGTGGGGCATGGCGGTGCCCAGCCTGCGGCGGGTCGGCGGCGGGCTGGCCATCGCCGTGGCGCTGGGCGTGCCGCTGGGCATCCTGCTCGGCCGCTCGCCCGCGGCCAGCGCGGTGACGCACCTGCCGTTCCAGCTCCTGCGCATGATAAGCCCCCTGTCCTGGATGCCGGTGGCGGTGCTGGCCTTCCCCACGTGGGACGGCGCCATCGTCTTCCTGATCGCCGCCGCCGCCGTATGGCCGGTGACCTTCGCCACCGCCGCCGGCCTGCGCAAGGTCGACCCGCACTGGTTCAAGGTCGCCCGCAACCTGGGCGCCGGGGCGCGGCACCTGCTGACCACCGTCGTGCTGCCGGCGGTGGCGGCCGACATCCTGACCGGCATCCGGCTGGCGCTGGGTGTGGCCTGGGTGGTGCTGGTCCCGGCCGAGTTCCTGGGCGTCACCTCCGGCCTCGGCTACGCCATCAACGACGCCCGCGACACCCTGCAATACGACCGTCTGGCCGCCACCGTGCTGGCCATCGGCGCCATCGGCTTCGCGCTCGACGGGCTGTGCGTGGCGCTGATCCGCCGCACGGCCTGGCTGCGCACCACCTGACCTTTCCCTCCAAGGAGCCTTCCATGACCGAAACCACCCTCACCGCGTCCCTCGCCCCGATCGACAAGGCCGGGCTGAACGCCCTGATCGCCAAGGGCAAGGCCGACCCGACGCAGGTCCGCACCGTCAAGGTCCGCACCGTGGCCGAGGCGCGCTTCCGCCACCTGAACTTCGTGCGCAACCTGCCCGCCCACGTGATCGACGAGCCGCCGCAGCTGCTGGGCGACGACACCGCCCCCAACCCGTCGGAGGCGCTGCTGGCCGCGCTGGGATCCTGCCTGGCGGTCGGCGTCCACGCCAACGCGGTGGCGCGCGGCATCGCTATCCGCTCGCTGGCGGTGGAACTGGAGGGCGACATCAACATCACCTCGGTCTGGGGCACCGGCGACATCGGCACCGGCGACACCGGGCCGAAGCCGGTCGGCTTCACCGCCGTGCGGGCGCGCGTGCTGCTCGACGCGGAGGCGGATCGCGAAGCACTCGACGAACTGGTCGCGCACGCGGTCGCTTGGTCGCCGGTGGCCGGCACGGTGCGCAGCCCGGTCCCGGTCGACGTGACCCTGGCGTGAGCCCGGCCATGCCCGCCGCCACGCTTGCCGCCACCCCATCCGACCTCCTGGCCGAGGTCGGGCGGATCGTCGACGCCGACCTCGCGCCGCTCGTCCGCCGCATCGACCAGGAGGGGCTGTACCCCGAGGCGGTGCTGCGTGCCCTGGGTGCGGCCGGCGCCTTTGCCGCGCACGCCGCCGGCCCGGGCGGGCGGCCGGGCCGCCTCGCGCCGGCCATCGCCGCCATGGCGCGCGTCGGGCGGGAGTGCCTGTCCACCGCATTCTGCACGTGGTGCCAGGACGCGCTCGTCTGGTACCTGGTGTCGACCGGGAACGACGCGCTGCGCGACCGCCTGCTCGGCCCCGCCGCGCGGGGCGAGCGGCTGGGCGGCACTGGCCTGTCCAACCCCCTGAAGGCGCTGTCCGGCATCGAGCCGCTGCGCCTGTCGGCCGAGGCGGTGAACGGCGGCTACGTGGTGCGCGGGCAACTGCCGTGGGTGTCGAACCTCGGCCCCGGCCACCTGTTCGGGACGATCTTCGAGGTGGCCAGCGGCCGGCGCGTCATGGCGCTGGTGGACTGCGCGTGGGAGGGCGTCAAGCTCGGCGAGGTCGGCTTCGTGGCGCTGGACGGGACGCGCACGTACTCGGTGCTGTTCAAGGACGTCTTCGTACCCGACGACCATGTGCTGGCCGACCCGGCGGAACCCTTCGTCGCCCGCATCCGGCCCGGCTTCATCCTGCTGCAGGCCGGCATGGCGCTGGGCCTGATCCGCGGCTGCCTCGACATCATGGAGCAGTCCGACCGCACTCTGGAGCACGTCAACCGTTATCTGCCGGACCGTCCGGAAGCGATCCGCGAAACGCTGGACGCGCTGACCCGCGAGGTCGAGGCGCTGGCCGCCAGCCCCTACGAACAGGCACCCGAACACCGGCGCCGCCTCCTTCAGGCCCGGCTGGCCGCCGGAGAGGCGTCGCTGCGGGCGGCGAACGCCGCCATGCTGCACGCCGGGGCGCGCGGCTACGTGCGCAACGGTGCCGCCCAACGCCGTCTGCGCGAAGCCTATTTCATCGCGATCGTCACGCCGGCCCTCAAGCACCTGCGCAAGGAACTCGCCGCGGACGAAGACGCCGCCTGACGGCATTGCCAGGACTCACACGCAAAGAACAAGGGGGAGAACCAACCAATGCTTCACGATCCCTGGCGTCCGGCCTTCCTGGCCCTGATCGCCGGCCTGATGACGGCGGGCGCGGCGGTGGCCGAAACGACGGCGCCGAAGGCGGTGTCCGTCGGCGAGGGCGCGCTTCTCGCCGGGCCCTGCGCGGCCTGCCACGGCACCGATGGGCGCAGCCCCGGCAGCATTCCCGCCATCCACGGCCGGCCGGCCGACGCGGTGGCCGAGTTCCTGCTGAAGTACAGGTCGGGCGAGCTGAAAGGCACGGTCATGAACCGCATCGCGGCCGGCTTCACGCCCGAGCAGATCAAGGCCATCGCCGACCACTTCGGCGCCGTGAAGTGAGGAGACGCCCCATGAACCGCCTGCCTTCCCTGACCCGCCGCTCCCTCCTCACCGCCGCCGGCGCCGGTGCCGGCCTGTCGCTGTTCCGCCCCGCCGCCTCCCGGGCGGCCACCACCGGCGCCGCGAAAGCCCGCGTCGTCGTGGTCGGCGGCGGCTTCGGCGGCGCCACCGCCGCCAAGACCATCCGGCGCCTCGACCCCGCCATCGAGGTGACGCTGGTCGAGCCGAGCCGGGAGTTCGTCACCTGCCCGTTCAGCAACCTGGTGCTGGGCGGCCTGCGCGACCTGCCCTCCATCACCCACCGCTACGACGCGTTGAGCCAGAAGCACGGCGTCAAGGTCGTGCACGCCGCGGCGACCGGCGTCGACCCGGCGGCCAGGACGGTGACCGTCTCCGGCGGCCTCACCCTGCCCTACGACCGGCTGATCCTGTCGCCGGGCATCGATATCCGCTGGAACGCCGTGCCCGGCTACGACGAGCCGGCGGCCGACGTGCTGCCGCACGCCTGGAAGGCCGGCGCGCAGACGGCGCTGCTGCGCCGCCAGCTGCAGGCGCTGGAGGACGGCGGGCTGGTCATCATCGCCGCCCCGGCCAACCCGTTCCGCTGCCCGCCCGGCCCCTACGAGCGCGCCAGCCTGATCGCGCAGTACCTGAAGACGCACAAGCCGCGCTCCAAGCTGCTGATCCTCGACGCCAAGGACGCCTTCTCCAAGCAAGGGCTGTTCACCGACGCCTGGACGAAGCTCTACCCCGGCCTGATCGAATGGGTGCCGGCCAGCCGCGACGGCAAGGTGGTGAGCGTCGAGCCCAAGGAGAAGGTCCTGGTCAGCGAGTTCGGCGAGCGCCACAAGGGCGCCGTGGTCAACGTCATTCCGCCGCAGAAGGCCGGCGCCATCGCCGACGCGGCCGGCGTCACCGACGACAAGGGCTGGGCTCCGGTCGACCACCGCACCTTCGAATCGCGCAAGGTGCCGGGCATCCACGTGGTAGGCGACGCCTGCATCCCCGGCGCCATGCCGAAGTCCGCCTTCTGCGCCACGGCGCAGGCAAAGGTGGCGGCGGCGGCCGTGGTCGCCGCGCTGAACGGCACCAGCCTGCCCGACCCGCAGTTCATCAACACCTGCTACAGCCTGATCGGCGACGGCTACGGCATCTCGGTGGCCGGCGTCTACCGGGTGAACGCGCAAGGCGTGGCGGAGGAGGTGCCGAACTCCGGCGGCGTCAGCCCGAAGGATGCCGACGCCGAATTCCGCCGCAAGGAGGCGCTGTACGGCGAAGGCTGGTACCGCGCCATCACCGCCGACACCTTCGGCTGACCCCCGGCCATTCCCGAGCGTGAATCATGCCCACCGCCTCCTTGACGCGACGCGGTGAGCTTCCCCCGCGCGAGTGGACACCGGATTATGCGGCCCGTAATTGCTCAGGGGGGGCCGGTGATGGGCGCCGTCGGGTTTGATCCGGGTTGGGGGTGCCCCTAACGGGACATTGCCTGGCGGGCTTGGATATGAGTCAACCTCTCCATGACTCGCCCCGATCTGTCCCGCCCGAGCCCGGAGGAGAAGGATTCGCTGATCCTGGCGCTGCTGGAGCGCGTCGCGGCGCTCGAGGCGAAGCTGAACCAGCCCCCGAAGACGCCGAACAACTCCAGCCTGCCACCCTCGCGCGGCCAGAAGGCGAACCGTCCGCCGCGTCCCAAGAAGCCGCGGCGCAAACGCAAGGGGCCCGGGGTGACGCGCGCGTTGGCCGCCGATCCCGATCAGGTCGTGGACTGCCACGCGCACGCCTGCGCCCGCTGCGGCACGGCGGTGACCGCCGACACCCAGCGGCTGCGTCACGCCTATGATCACATCGACCTGCCGCCCATCCGGCCGGTGATCACGCGGGTGCGGCTGTTCGGGCAGCGCTGTCCGGCCTGTCGGCGCCGGGTGCGCGCCACGCCGCCCGAAACGATGCCGTCCGGGTCGCCGTTCGGCCCGTCGATCGTGGCGATGCTGGCCTATCTGCATCACCAGCACACGGTTGGCTACGATCGGCTCTCCCGGCTGATGGCCGAGCTGTTTGGGCTGCGCATCAGCGAGGGCGCCATCGCCAATACGCTACGCCGGGCGAACCGCCCGCTCGGCCAAGCCGAGGCTGCCATCGTGGAGCGGCTACGCCAAGCCACCGTCATTGGTTGCGACGAGACCGGGGCGCGAGGTCATCACCGAGGTGCTGGGCGAGCATCGGCCGCGTTGCTGGGTGTCGGATCGCTGGGGCGCCCAGCAGGGCCACGCCGATACCCACCAGGTCTGCCTCGCCCATGTCCTGCGCGACGTCCAGTACGCCATCGATGCCGGTGAGACGTGCTTCGCCCCGGCCCTGCGCCGGCTGCTCTGCTGGGCCATTGCGGTGGGGCGACGACGGCCGGACTTGAAGGACAGCACGCTGGCCCACTAGAGCGATTTCCGATCAGGTTGCATAGCCGGAGTTTCTGAAGAGGTTCCGGCATTCGTCTGGCTGATAGAGATCGATGGTGCGGCCGATGGCGCTCCAAAGACCGTCGCGGGTCCGCTCGGCGGCCTTGCGCAGCAGAGCCTTGAGCTTGGCGAAGGCTTGCTCGATGGGATTGAGGTCGGGGCTGTAGGGCGGCAGGTAGAGGATCCGGGCGCCGCGCGCCTCGACCGCCTCCCGCACGCCGGCGACCTTATGGCTGGGCAGGTTGTCGAGGATGAGGATGTCGCCGGCGCTCAGCGTCGGCGCCAGGACCTGCTCGACGTAGGCGCGGAAGATCACTCCGTTGACCGCCCCGTCGAGCACATAGGGCGCGGTGATGCCGCTGGTGCGCAGGCCGGCGATCAGCGTGGTCGTCTTCCAATGCCCATGCGGGACGGGAGCCAGCAGGCGCAAGCCGCGCACACACCGGCCCCGGCGCCGTGCCATGGTGGTGCTCGCCCAGGTCTCGTCGAGGAACACCAGGCGCTCGGGATCGAGCGCCGGCTGGCGGCGGATAAAGGCGCGCCGCGCCTCGGCGACGTCAGCGCGCTGTTGCTCGACCGCGTGCAGGCTTTTTCTTGAGCGTGAGGCCCTGCGCCTTGAGGAAGCGCCACACCGTGCCAAGCCCGACGCTCAGCTCATGGCGGGCGCTCAACGCGGCGCGGATCTCCTCCAGCGTCAGATCGGGCTGATGGGCGATCAGCGTCAGCACCGCGTCGCGGTGGCCGGTCAGGCGCGAGCGTTGATCCCCGCCCATCGGCCGCGCCGCGGCATGCCCCTCCGCGCGCAAGCGCTGTGCCCAGCGGATGGCTATGCTTTCACTGATCCCGTAGCGCGCCGCGGCGGCGCGCGCCGACGAGCCGCCCGACACCGCCGCGACAACGCGATCTCTGAGGTCTTGCGAATAGGGCGCCGCCATGTCCAGCTCCGGGCCGTTCAACCACACACCCAGATTCGCCGATCCGACGGGCCTTGTGAATCCCCCAACCTCTCCGATTCAGCTCGATCGGAAACGCTCTAGCCGCGGCTCCATGGCTCGCTCAGCGCGGCGCGCACCGGTTCCTCAATGCGGCGGATCCCTGCCAGCACATTGACCTCGGCCTCGCTCAGCCAGCTATCGAACGGATGGAGCGGCTTACCCTTCACCGTCCCGCAGAGGCGGTGGAGCATGAGGCGGATCATGGCGAGGGTGGCCATGGTCTCGGAAACCTCCGGCAGTTCTTCGGGCTGGCCTCACGCCCTTCGCGCTCGCTCAGCATGACCAGCAGGTGGTGGCGGATCGTTTTCCAGACGCCCGTACGCTGGAACAGCCGCATGTGCCAGTACACCGTCTGCCACTTCGGAAACGCCGGAGGGGGCGGCCGGTCCGGACCACGTAGAAGAGACCATCCAGCAAGCGGCGCATTCCACCGACCGCGGTTGCCCTCCCGGCTTGGCGGGCGGCATGAGGGGCTCCAGCAACCGATAAGGCAGCCCACAGAGACGCTTACACACAAACCGTTCTCCCGATCATTCAATCTGGAAGATTCGCTCCACCCCAATCTCGCCGGAAAATGGGGCCAGAGCACCGCTTTCTGTGCATACTTAAGCACTAATATATGACAGAATCTTTCCAATCTCCCTACCCGTGCCGGATCTCCTCCAGATCGAGCATCGCCGCAAAGCGGGGACCGGTTTCTGCGAAATCATCATCGGCTGCGGTGTCAGGACGCGGCTCATCGACGTACGTGGCCGGGCGCAGGCGGTCGACCTCCTCAACATAGACTAGCCATGCCAAGCCTCTGGCCCGGAAGTCCGAAGTCCTTACTTGGAATTCCTCACACCATTCGCGAACGCCGTTGTCGTCTATGGACGAACGGGCCAGCGCCTCAGCGACCACCGTTTCCCCGTGATCCTGACCGTCGGATTTGTGCCGGCGCACGAGCATCATCCGCATGACGGAGCGTTGCGCGGAACTCGTCTCGGGAATGGATCCCTTGTCACCACGTTCACGGGCGGCGCCTGATGCCCTGACGATGATGCGGGTCGTCTCCGGACCGTCGGGCTCCGCGATGGCCTTCACTGTTCGGACTGGCAGGATCTGGGTCCAGCCTATTGTCGGCTCGGAAACACGGAGCGGTGTCGGCGCATGTGGCTGGTAGCGCACGAGGCCCATGCGGACGAAAGGCGAGTCCACGCCCAGCGCGTTCAACTCAACATCGGCGTACCAGATTTCCTGCTCGGCATCGAACAACGCTTGGTAGGTCACCAACGTCACAGACATGAAGCCGCCGGGCGGGCTGACCGCACGCGACTCCAAGGCATCCATGCTGAGCGGAACGGGCATGAGCGCATGCGGGACGATCACGCCGTCCGTCAGTTCCTCCCCTGGTGGGTTCGTCCAGTCGGCTTCCGGCCCCCAGTGAAGCCGCTTGAAGTTGTCGGGGGACAGCAGCCAGCCTTGCGGCAGGTTGCCGGGGCGGATCGGATCCGCACCCCAGCGGGTCACCCAGGCACCACCAGGACCGAGGTCGGCATCCTGCAGCCCCAGGACGTTGCCTCCATCGTCCGGCAGGTCGTTGAGCTGGATGGGTGGGGCGCCCGGCACAAGCTCCCGGATCACGTCCTGCCGGACATCCTGTGCGTCCAGGTCGAAAAGATGCGGCGGCCACAGGACGATGCCGATCCGCTCGCCCTCTCCGGAACTGAACCAGGGACGTTGCATCCGGACGCGAATGTTGGGCCGGCGCGTCACGCTCACCTCTCGCCCTAGCCGGCCGCGAGTGGTGACGCCGACGCCGTCGCCAGCGATGTCCTTACCCGCGGTGGAACTGACGGCCTCACTCCAGCGGAACGACGGAATCAGGCTTAGTGGAACGATGCGGGCGGGCCGGACGGTTGCGGGGAGCCACAGCCCCCGAGAATGGCGTGCCGCTGAGGTGAGGCGCGCGTCGGCCATCCTCGGCGGGCCGTACTGTGTCGCGGAGGGGGGCGGCCTAGACTCTGGACGTTGCGGCTGGGGGGTGGTGAGAATTTCCGGCAGCTCGTCGTAACGGGTGCGCAGAACGCTTCCATGTCGCGACACAGCTACGACGGACAGCTCGACATAGCGCGCGCGGCCGTCGGGGAAGGGGAAACGCAAGGCACGAATGTCGCCGCCGTGTGCCGCGCATTCTTGCGCTTGCAGAAGGTCGATCTCATTGATTTTTGGTCCGAAACCTTCGATTCGCAACAGGGGCACCGTTTCACGGCGAAGGGTGACGCGGCCGTCCGAATGGGGGAGAAAGCCAAACACCTCCTCCGGGCGCGTCAGGCCCCGCCCGTCCGGCTGAGGCCAGATGCCGCGGGCTCGATCATCGCGGCTGCGGCCACGACCGGTGTCGTCGAACCGCCCGCGGGCCGCGGCGGCGGTGGTTGCAAGGATCTCGATCGCCCCCGTTGTCGGGCCGTGCAGGCGCACCCGCCCGGATAGCAGCACGTCCACCGCTTCCGGGACTTGCTCCTTCAAGCTCCAACGCCTTGGATCCCGCAGCGGTTCGGTTCCTGCCTTAGCCGTCAGGATCGCCTGAATGCGACTGGCAGGAACGCGCAATAGCCGGACGGGCGCTTGCGCGTCGGCCACAAAGGTGGGCTCATCCTCGGGAAGGTCGACGGCGTGCACCGCCTCGATCTCCTCCACGGCGGCGATCTCCGTCATCGGATTTTCCTGCATAAAGCGGTGGACCCGATCCGCGATCTTGTTGATCTCGCTCTGGGTGGGCAGCCGCAGTCCGCCCACGCCCTGCCCGCACACCGAACCGGCAGGCGGCGGTGCCCCATCAGACTTGGCTGGCGGATCGCCGCACAGGGCGGCCATCCCGGCTTGGCACGCCCGGTTGACGGCGGCCGGGTCGGGGGGTATACCGCCGGCGCCGCAGCCGCAGGCTACGGCGAGCGCGGCCGCGGACTCCGTGCCCTCGAACATGAATTGGAGGAACACCGGGCTTGGGATGCACCACGCCCGGATCGTTGCCTCCTCACCCGGCTGCAATTGCACGATCACGTGACGTACCGCCGGGGCTGCGCCGCCGGCCCCAGCGTGCAGCGGGTCCAACGAAGCCTTGTCGCTGTATGCCCACACCTTATTGCGCTTGCCATCTGCGAAGGCGATCAGCGCGCGCGGACCATTGCTCTGCCGGACGACGTCCAGAACCACCGGTATGACATGGGGATATTGCGGGGGTTTTGGTGTGTTCTCTCTGGCTTCGCCGCCGTAGAACTGGACGAAGAGCGCCTGCCGCTCACCGCCCTTGACCTCGACCTGGAGTACGAGGTGCGTGGCGGCTGGGTCGGGATAGTACGGCGTGCGCCGTGGCTCCTTGGCGCGCCCACCGTTCAGTGGCCGGAACACGGCGGAGCCGGACGGCACCCCGGACCGGGCGCTCCATTCCGGATCGGCCTTGATCTTGATGTTGCCGGGACCAGAGAAGGTCAGTGGAATCGAGTCCCCGCGATCGACGATTTCCCCCAGATCCGTCAACTCCGGCGACGGCAGCGGGACCGGCGCGCCCTCCTGCGGATCCGGCGCGGATGAACGGGCGTGCTTCATGCGGAAGATCGGGAAGCCACCCCACGCCGCGTTGTAGTCGACCCACGACAGGCCGCCCTTGGGGCGTGACGCGATGACCGTCCGCCGCCAGGCGACGTGCTCCTTCGTCCAGACCTGACGTGGCTCGCTTCCTTGGCGATCCCACCGAGGGACCCATTCCACCGCCACCATCTCATCGGGCTCCGCTTGGCCAGAGCGCAGCCAGCGGGGCTCCAGCCGTACTACATTCCTTTCCATCTCGGCGCCGTCGTCGAACACTCCGTGCATGCTGGCGAAGTCCAGCCCAACAGCGGGTGGGATCAAAACGCGGCGGGCAATCTGCGCCTCCTGCGCCGTGCCGCCCTGCTTCGGTTCGGCCAAGCCAAGCAGCCGGGCGTTGTCCCTGTCCCGGATGGTGCGCACGACCATGCGCCTCGTCTGCTCCGCCGTGGTCCGCCTGGGCAGTTGGACCTCCTTGTTCCGGTTCCGGACCGGCTGGGTGCCAGGGGCGACGAAGGCCCATTCCGGCGTGGCAAGGATGGGAGTGTCGATGCGCTCGTGCCGGCGATAGATCCGCCCCGGTTCGGAGACCGGCGGCAGCACCAGCTTGCCGTCATGGCTCCGTTCGTAATGGCCAAGCGCCCGTTCCAGAGGAATGGACACGCCCCCCGCATAGACCGCACGCAGCCCGAAATGGTAACGCCAGCCGAACCGCAGCGGTGGCGGTGTGAAGTCCTGGTCGCCCCGGTTGGTTGGCAGCGACAACACCATGCCGATCTTCAGGTCGCGGGCGTCCAGCGTCGTCTCGGTCGGCGTGCAGGCCAGCCCGAGGGGGTCGCCGCGCCACGCCCCGATGATTTCCTCCGTAAAGACGGCCCTCTTCATGTGCGCCTTGGGGATCTTTAGATCCTCGCGCCACGCGGCGGCAACGGTCAGCATGCCGTCGTCCGCGCGCAGACGGGCCAGCTTGTCAGGGTAGAGATGGTCGATGGCCTTGTCGATGGGCGGTTCCTCGCCGGTGCCGTCACCGGCGCCGAGACGGAACGCTACGTTGCGCCGCATGAGCGTGTGCCAGCGCCGACGCGAATTCTTCGGGTCGCGTTTGGAGAGCACGCCGACATCGAGCTTGTATCCGACGGTCAGGTCCGAGGCGTCGAAGAGGATGCCGTTTCTGAAGCCTCCCGTCGAGGGGGTCTCTTCAGTCGGTTGGCTGGCCGCCACGACGTGGCGCGCGATCACGTGGTTCTGGCGCCAGCGGTCGATGAGGGCCAGCCCCATGGTGCGCAGGGTGCCGCGTGGCGGATCCGTGCCGTTGGCCGGGCGCAGCGCCCGCGCACGCTCCTCATTCTCGTCCGAGGCGATGGCCGTTATGGAATCCAGCGTCACGATGTCGAAGCGCGGTTCCCGTCCGTCCGGGCAGGCCGACTCCTGGCCGAGATCAACCATCCCGTCGATCTGCTCGGCGATCGCGAGGCCACGCAGGTCCGTCCCCACGCCGGCGCCGAAGGCGTCAATCTCTTCACGGGTGCAAGGGTAGAAATGCGCCGGCCCGGTTCCCTCTGGCCCGCCCATGCGCAGCTTCGCGGTGGTCCAGATCGGCGGCAGCCGAGTCCCGCCTTTCGCCGGAAGCGTGGCGGACAGCAGGAGGAAGCGGGGCTCGGCCGGTTCTTTCGGTTCGGGCAGCGCCTCGGGCGGCAGCGCGTTGGACCGGATCCTGACGTCGTGGTCGAGGACCTTGACCTCGCGGCCGAGGGGAGGGAGGCCGCCGAAGGCATTGAGCAGCACCTCCAAGTCGCATTCGACGTCCACGACGAACCGGAAAAGGCGCGCCAGCGACGGGTGGGCCTGAAGGGCAAAGAGGCGGCGGCGGGCGAAATCGTCATTGGCCCCGGTGAGCGGCGCCGGGGCTGCGATCTGGGGTTTGCCGGGTTCGGGCAGCGGCGGAGAGGAGGAGAGGCGGTACGCGGCGTGCGCCTCCTCGATCTGCGGACCGGCCTGCGGTGCGGCGTGCAGGGCGCGGGCGCACGCCTCCGGGGAGCGGCGCCCGGCGTGACAGTCCGCCGTCGTCGCCAGTGCCTCCAGCGCCTTTACTGGATCGTTCATCTCGTGATAGGCCCGCCGGGCCGCCGCCGTGGCCTTCGCCCGCGTTCGGCTGTCGCCCAGCCTGTCCCAGGCCGCGTTGTCCGCGTCGGCGTTTCGCTTCACGATCTCCTCGTCGATGCTGGCTTGGTTCGCCTTGTCCGGCTTCGGGAGCGGATCCGGCTCGCCAGCGACCTGGGGGAGTGGCGGCCGCGTGTCCGTGCTGCGGCCGGCCAGCCGGTCGAGGATGTGGTAGGCACGTTCGAGGCTGAGGGCGACGGCCGCGGCGCTGCGCTCGGTGCCGAAGATGCCGGGCATCGTCTCCTCCGCGTCGGCGGGTGCGTCCGCGGCTAGTGGCGGAGGTGGATTGGCCGGCGGTGCCTTTGCCGGCGGCGTCAAGGCGCAGGCGACCGCGTGAAGCCCGGACGCTTCCCCCATTGCCGTCTGCCAGAGCGCGTTGAGCTGCTTTTCCAGCGGGTGCCGAAAGGCGGTCATGATCACGGATTTGAATTTTGGCTCCTTGACATCCCGCCCTGCCCGGCTGTCGAGTGGCCAGACGTTCACCGTGACGCCCTTCTTAAGGACGGCGTCGACCTCGGCCGGCCAGGATGAGAGGTCGGGCGTACCCGCAGTGGGGTCGGGCACCGGCGTGAGGACGAGGGTCGCTCGCACCCGGCGCGTGGTCGTGCCGTTGGACCGCCGCTCGAAGACGCCCGCGGCGATGACGCGCACGGCAGCCTCGACGGAGAGCCGCGCGTCGGTGGGAGGGCCGGACTGACCGGGCGTCGTCTCGTTTGTCATGCCGCAAACCCGTCGATGTTGCTTGCGAAGTAGGATCGGTAGGCGGTCCAGTCACTGTCCTGGGACGTCACCGCCGCTTTGACGACGGGGCCGCCGGGGAGCTTCGCGGGCAACACGCCCTCCATGCTCCCCATGTCGCCGAGCGAGGCCAGGCGAACTGGACCGGATTGCCCGATATCAGCGGTGGAGAACCCCCTTCCGAGGTTTCTCCGCACGCCGACCCGAAACTCGACGTCGGCGATGCCGACCGAGAACGAGTAGGTGAAAACGGCCGATCCATCCATGGAGCCGTCGCGCTGCTGAGCCATCCGTACGACCAGCGTCGCGGCAAGGGCGAAGCAGGCGATGATCGCTTCGCCGCCGGCGTAAAAGAACCCGTCGATCTGCGCTCCCTGCGCCCCGTCGGGAGCGTCCACGCGGTTCACGTAGATGCCCGTCGAGATACGCCCCTGACCTTGCAGAGGGCCGAACGCGAAGGCGCCGCCTCCGCCAAACTCGAACGACGCCTCGAAGCCGAGGATGCGCCGGCTGTTGGCCAAGAGCGCCAGGAACCCGCCGCCGGTGTAGGGAAGCGCCGAGATGAGGAACGGCTTGTCCTTGCGTCCGATCGAGGCGGAGAAAACGGCTTCGCGGTTGTCGAAAGGCAGCTGGCAGGACGCGTTCAGGGACACGTTGGTGAAGGACAGCGACCCTACGGAGATGATGCCCAGAAACAGGCTGTAGCCCGCCTCGATGCCAGGATATCCGTTGGCCGGCCGGACGTAGGGGCCACTTCCCTTGGGGTTGAAATAGGGCTCCAGCGGCTTGATGAACGCGGCCTGCGGCCCAAGCTGAAAATCCTTGTAGGCGATCTTGAAATCGGAGCCCTTGCGGCTGTCGTTGACGAACCGCGCGCCGTCGAACAGCAGCGTCACCACGCCAAAGAGGTTGATGTCGAATGGGTCGAGCGTCGCTTCCGCCGTGAAGACCGGGGGAGTCGATGGCTGGAGGAGGTCGTAGGTCGCCCTGGCGGCGATAGCCAGCCGGGCGTCGCCCTTTGGCAGGAAGAGGGTGCCGACGTTCTCCATCCGGGCGGTGAAATCGTAGCTGAGCGCCACGCGCGCGGGCACCATTTCCTTGAGCTTGGCCTCGATGCTCCGCCGCGCGCCCTCCAGGTCGACGATCCGCGACAGGTCGCCGCTCAGCACCCGCTCGCCGATGCGCGACAACGTGACGAGCAGGATCGCGGCGGAGGCGCGGCCCTCAGCCCAATCGGTGAACAGCCCCGCAAGCGCCGCCGCGTGCTCCGGCGTGAACGGCGCCTTCCTGTCGGCATGGCCCGCCAGTTCGTCGCGTTCCGCCGTGAGGAAGTCCTGGTCGGACGTTTCCGGTTTGCCGTCTTTGTTTGGTGCCGTTCGGTACTTGTTCAATTCGGGTGGGCGGGGAACCAGCATCAGCTTGGCGAGGTCGGCCACCGTCGCCTTGCCGAGGTCCTTGAGAATGCCGTCGAGCGACTGGTCGCCCGGCTGGGGCTGACCGGTGCTTGCCGCCACCAAGCCGGCATGGATCTTGTTGCGCTCGTTTACGATCTTGCCTTGAACGGTCGCGAGTGCGCGCAGAATGGGGTTGAGCAACGTGAACAAGGCGTCGATGAAACCCGCGGCGATCTCGGCACTGGCGGTGAGCCGCTTCGCGGCGGCCTGGATGAGCACTTGTTCGGCCTGCCTGACAAGGGAATCGGCGATCTTCGCGAACACGGCGTCGGCATCCCGTGCGACGGCCAGCAGGCTCGCCAACGTCGTGTTCAGCTTCTCGCGGGTGTCGGCCGCCTCCGCCGCGATTTCGGATAGCGGCCGGAGCACCGTCTTGTCGAGGTCGTTCGCGACATCCGCCCGCGCCTGTTCGAGCTTGCCGAGAATGGCCCCGAACTCCTGGGTGAGGGTGTCGGCGATCCTTTGCTGTCCAGCCTCCGTGAACGCCTTCGCCAGATCCTCGATCGCCACGCGGATGCTGACGACCCGCGTCGGCAGTGCCTTCAGGCTCGTCGCCGCCTCCGCGACCTGGACCAGCACCCGGGCCGTCCGCGTGGCTTGGCGGGCCACCGCGACCGTCTTTTGGACGGCGTTGATCCGGGCCGCCTCCAGCGTCGCGGGCAACCCCGGCGCAAGCACCGCTTTCAGATCGCCGTCGAACGCCTGCAGGACGGCCAGGATGCCGCCTTCGTCGTTGAACGGTGCCCCCAGGCCGTGCAGCGCCTTTGCCGCGGCGGCCAGTGCCTCCATCAGCCGCTTCCGCAGGGCGGCCACGGCCGACAAGGCGTCGAGTGGGAATTCCGTCAGGGTCCCTTCGAAAGCGGTGCAGACGCTGTCGGACAGTCCGCCGTCGGTCACCGAGGCAAACTGCCGGGACGCCTCGTCCAAGGCGGTGGCGACGCCGCGCATGTCCTGCGCGGCGGCCAAGAGATCCTTGGCGGCTATGTCGATCCGATCCCCGAGCCGGTCAAGCGACCGCGCAAGCTCCTCTTCCTGCGGCCGAGCGAGGTCGGCATAACGCCTCACGGCGGCGTCCAACTCGACCAGGGGCGGCACGCTGTCCTCGACCGCCCCGACCGCTGCCAGGGGCATGGCCGCGCTCGTCGCGGGGGTCACGAGCTGAATGGATGTCCGCAGGATGGACAGCATCGTTGTGCAGACGCGCCGGTTCTTCAGTTCGAGGTCGTCCAGCGCCGGACGGATGAGGTTGAGGGCCTCGTCCGCCACCTTCCGGAGTTCCACCCGCAGCGCCGGCAGGGAGTCGTTCCAGGCCGTGAGCCCGCGGGCGGCTTTCACGAACGTCCTGAGGCTCTTCATGACAGCGTCGAACAACAGTCCCTGCACGCGCTCGCCTGCGGAGCGGCCGTTGTCTTTCCAAACGTTTAGGGCCTGCTTCACCAATGGATCGGTGTTCGTCTCCAGCCGCCTGGTAAGCTCGACAGCGATCGCGAGGGCGGCGGCGCCCGGATCGTCCTCGTTCTGGACGAGCGCGTCGATCCAGGCGCCGCTGTTACTTCTCAGCGCCTCTTCAAGCGCGACGTCCATCGTGGCCCGCACTTGTCCGGCGTCCGGCCCCGAAGGCGCGACCGGCAACGCGAAAACAAGCCGGCGCCACACCTTGAGCTCCGGCGCGGTGACCAAACCGATGACCCTGGCATTGACCGACAGTTCGACGTCCTTCACGGCGGTATGCACCGTATCCAGCACCTCGGCGGTGGTGCCGCCGATGGTCACCAGCAACGCGCTGATCTGCCTGTTGAAGGCGTCGCGCACGGCGGCCCGTACCGGAGCCACCGGGTCGGCGGCCACGCGTTCGATGGCCGCGACGAAGCGGCGGCCCGAGGCGTAGATTTCCGCGAAGTGCCCGAACAGCTCCTCCACATCGCGGATCGCCGGGCTGGTGTCGATCGCCTTGTCGAGCGCTGTCCTGAGATTGCGGTAGGCGGCGCCGACATCGGGATAGAGGGTTGCCAGCCGGTTGACGGCCTCGTCCAAGTCCGGGGACGGAGCGGCGCTCCCGTTCCCCGCAGGCCGCAGAGCCTCGGCCCAGTCAAGGGCCAGGACGTCCAACGCGTCGCGCAACGGTACGAGCAGGCTGTTGCGCACCTTGGCGACAGCGGCGCCGACGTCCTTCCCGGCGTCCTCGAGCAGGGTCGATGCGTAGTGCGTCACCTCCTTGAAGGCCGGAGCGGATTGCAGCCCCTTGGTCAGGAACTTCAGCGCGTCACCGAAGGTCAGAATGCCGAGGATCTTCGCATCCGGGTCGAAGAAGGAGCCGACGTCCAGATCCTTGACCGGCGCGATCGTCCTTGGCGCGGTGGCCGGCTTGGCGTCGACGGCGGTGCCATGGGCGGTAGGGGGAGGCGCGGGGGGGGCCACGCCACCCACGGGACCCTTGTCGCGGGAAAGCGCGACGAGCGTCGTCTTCGGGCGCGTCGTGCCGCCTGTGCGGTCGCCCGCCGTGCCGGGATCGAATGCGACCGGCTGGTCGAAGAGAAGGTAAACGTCGGACTTTGCCTCGCTTTGCGCCAGGTCGTGACCTGGGAAGCCGTGCACCGTGTACCCGAACTCGAAGGTCGTGGCGATCGGCGTGGACGCCTGCCCGAGCATCCGGTCGACCTGGGCGATCCTGATCTCGGAGCGCTCGATGATCGGATAGAAGGGCGGCTGGTCGGCCCCCTGCAGCAGGGCGGAGAAGTCGAAGTTGGTGTTGTCCAATTTGTCGTCCGGGCGCGACTGTTCGCGGCCCTCGGCAGCGATGTCCCAGCGGATGGTTTCGAAGCTCGTCTCATCTGGCTTCGTCTCCGGCGCGTAGCGGCGCTTGTCGCCGGCATGGTGCATCTGTCGGCGGGGGTCGGGCCTATTGTAGTGCAGAACCAGCAGGCGCAATGCCTCTGGATCGTTCGCCGTGGTGCTGTCGACGAAGATCTGGGGCATGTTGATGCGGGTGCCCCGGCGGTCGATCTGGAACTCGAACTTCACTTCGCTGCTGTTCCCGGCCCGGGTGCGCGGCCAGAACGCCAAGCCGGAGCGGTACGGCGGCTTCCCGTCCCTGCTCAGGAAGATGCGGCCGTTCGGGCCTTCGTAGGCGCCCGTGTTCGGCGGCACCGTAGCGGGGGCGACATCGGCGGCGGGATCGACCAGATCGGGCGTTTCCAGCGTGAGGATGTCCAGCCGCTCGACCGGCCAGCGTCGGCCGCCGTTGGGTTGACCGATGGCCGGGTAGCGCTTTTCGGGATATCCGATCCGCAGGAAATGGCGCTGGACGAGGAACGCCACGGGGGCGTTGGACGTGGGATGCTTCATGAACCGCCGTTCGGTCAGCTTGACCAAAGACGCGCGGTGCCCGCAGGGGAACAGAAAGCCCCGGTAGACGACCTCGACCCGGATGTCGCGGCCAAGGACGGTGCTCTGGCGCCAGCGTTCGACCGTCAGGGCATCGAACAGGCTGCGGCCCTTGCTCCGCACTCCCACCCTGGCCGCCGCTGGCGGGACGAATGAAGTGTCGGCTTCAAGCGTGCCGCCGAGCGCGGTCAGCGTCAATTCCGTCACCCCGAGGGGTTGGGGCTGATAGATCGACGACCAGTCCTGCGGATCCGCACCATCGACGAGCGGTTCCGGCGTGGCATCCTGCAGGGCGAAGCCGGCGGGCGGGGCCATCTGCTGGCTGTTCGGGGCGAGGGTGCCATCCGCTTGGCGGCGGCCGCGCACCGGCAGGCCGTGCACAGACGACAGCACCACCAGCTCATGACGGTCGTAAGCGTCGAGGCCGGTGCGGAACTGTTCCGGCGTTTCCTTCGTGCTGAAGGGATCGGACGTGGTTACGCTCCGGGGCATGGCCCAAGGCGCCCAGGGACCTCGTGGCGGCGTGCCGATCCCCGTTCCCAGAAGGGCCTCGGGACGGTAATCCGGCGACCACACGGCCCGCAGGCTGGAGGCGTTCGCTGGTTCGTCCAAGCGGGCGAACCACAGCGGCACGGGGTCGCTCGGACCGCGCTCCAGGCACAGGCCGCCAGGCAGGGGAAGCGGTGTCTGGAAAAGAGCGTCCTGGGCTGGCGACAGCATGAGCCGGAAGGGCAATTCGATTGAGGTCTCGTTCCAGTGCGGGGCCTTCGCGCTCGCCGTGGCGATCTCGGCCATACGCTGGATCCCGGTAATGCGGCTGTTGTGTGCCTTGAAGGCGGCGGGGCAGGCGTCGGCGCGGCCCTCGGCCTCACGGATGGACCCGGCGTCGCCGCGGGTGAGCCCCTGGAAGATGAGCTGCTGTACGTCGTCGCGGCTGATGCGGCGATCCCATCGGCGGGCGGCCCGGCCGTTCTGCATTGGGTCGAAGAGCTTTTCGGCGCGCCGC
This sequence comes from Azospirillum sp., assembly GCF_035627195.1. Lineage (GTDB taxonomy): Bacteria > Pseudomonadota > Alphaproteobacteria > Azospirillales > Azospirillaceae > Azospirillum. The sequence continues at coordinate 4,775 of NZ_DASPMG010000349.1, read as the reverse complement.
ACCACAGCGAGGTCGAGCGAGCCCCAGTTGGTCAGGGCGGCGAGTTGGAAAGGGAGGGCACCCGCGGGGCGTCCTTCTACGTCCGGGCGGCCGCCCTCGTAATCGTCGGCCGGGATGCGGAACGCCAGACGCGAGCGTCCGGACACCCGCGCCTCCACCGGGATGCAGAACGCGTCGCCCTCAAGCTTTGCCGCATGGGCGTTGTAGGCCTTGAGATCCAGCGCAATTCCTTTGACAGCCGCTTGCCGCTCCGCGCCGTCGGCGGTCTTGTCGAGAAAGCGCAGAAAGTGTTCCCGCCCGGCAAAGAACGGCGGACGCTTTGGGGCATTCGGGGCATCAGCCCGGTCCTTGTCCGACAGGTGGCAGTAGCGCTTTGCCCGGTCCAAGACATAGAAGGCCCGGAAGGAGGCGTAGTCATGGTCGCGGCGATCCTTGAACGCCTCGCGCTTGGCAAGAAACTCGATGTTGCCCTCCTGGTCCGCCAGCAGCTTGTCTTGGGACGGAGCTGGGGCCGACCCTGCGGGGACAAAGGACTGCCACAGCTCGGCCACCACGTCCGGTGGCAGATCCACCTCGGGTAGGGCGCGCAGTTCCGGCGCCCAGGACTGGTCGGGGGCCCCGACGTTCGATTGCTCCTGTTCGATACGTCGTGCAACCCGTCGGGCGACGCGGCTGGCGGCAGGGTCCAGGAACGCTGCGCCGACGTAGATGCACTGGTCGGCGGGAAGGCCCTCCTTCCCGGCCTCCTCGGCAAATTCTTTCACAAAGCGCTTGAACGCGTCGCTCGCGCCGGCATGTTTGAGCTGGTCTTTTGAGATCCTGCCCCGCCGTTCCAGACGCCGGCGGAGCGGTGGCTTGACGCGCTCCTCGGGCGGATCGTGCGGGCCCGGCCGGCCGTCTCGCAGGACGACGGCGTCTTCGATGCCCACCGCCGTTTCCGGCGCCGCCGCCGGGGGAATCGGCACCGGCAGGAACTGTCGCAGGAACGCCCGTTCGGCGATGTGCTGAGGCGGGAACTCGACCACCAGAACCGGCCGAGGATCGTGGGCGACGTCGTACCGGGCGGGTGAGGTTTCCGGCTGCAATGGGCCGCTGCAACGCGGCGCCACCTCCGGCGAGGGGAGCGTCGGGCGTCGGGCGGCGAAGGCCGCGGCGCGGCGGTCGGGCACGATCCACCAGCGTGCGCGGCTGCCGCTCCCCGTCCCGTTGGTGCCGTCCCGTTCCAGCAGCAGGTCCTGGAACCGATAGGTCAGGGACAACATGTCGCGCGGGCGGCGGATCGACAGCCGGGCGCGGCCCAGCGCGATGCGCACAGGCGGGTCCTGCTCGGGCGGAACGCCCAGATACACGACGCCCTCCGCCTGCGGCGGTTGGGTCCCCGCCTTCGCCACGCCGGTCCAGGAGTGGTTCAGCGGCACGCCGGCGAACCGGAACAGGCATTCGGTCTCTTCGAACAGCAGGGTGCTGATGGCGCGGTTGTAGGGCGCGATTCCCGTCTGATCGAGCCCGATCGCGCCTTGCAGCAGGGCGAGCGGCGCGGTGAACTGCGTGACGGCGTGCGTGCCGTTATGTTCCCAGGTACGGGCGATGCGAATCGCCGGAACCTGCGAGCGCAGGCCGGGACGCGGGACGTAAGTGGGCAGTGGAACGACGGTGAAGGTTCCATAGCGGGTGTCGACCGCGTGCCCGGTTTGCGTCGGGAGCGGTTCCAGCGCCGCGACGAGATGGAGCGCATTGTCCTCCCCGCGCCCGCGCCAGAGGATCCCGGTCGAGCAGGGGAACCGCGTGAGCACCGGATTCCGCCCAGCTTCGATGACCGAAAGCGTCAGACCGCTGCGCAGGGCGAGGGTGGGCGGGGCATCACCTGACTTCCGCCACGCCACCAACGCGCGTCGACAGGTGTCCGTGCTCGGTTCGAGGATGAGTTGTGTGAGCGGGGAGTCCCCCGGCGGTCGCCCTGGGACCCGGCCGAGCGCCAGTGTGCCCTGGAGTGGCTTGAGTTCGGCAAGTGCGAAGAGCACGCGCGGTTCGGTTCCGTCTGCCGCGGGCGGCACCGCGGGTGGCGCACCCTGGCCTTCGAAGAGGAGCCGGACATCGCCTTCTGGTCGCGCGCCGGCCGTTGTGCCCGGCGGCATGATGGTCAGTGGAGAGGGCAGCGTCTTGTCGGTGGGCACCACCGGCCCAGACCCGTTCGAGAGGAAACCGAAGGCGAGGCGGTCGAACTGCGGCGCTATCCCCTCGTCGGGGAGCGCCCTGAACAGGGACTTGCCCACCGGCCTCATCCGCCAGAACCCGTCACAGGCGAACGCCAGCCGCACTGACGGCACCTCATTCAGACTGAAGCTCTCGCCGAACAGGACGCCGCCCAGCCGCTTGAGGAAGGAGGACGGGACGTCGCCAGAGACGATCTCTGCCGCGCCGGCGGGACCGGGGCGGAGCCAGTCGATCAGGGTCGCGGCGCCCCCCGGTGCGCCAGTCGCCAGAGTGACCGTCCGTCCGTGTGGCAGGGCAACCTGCATGGTCAGGCTGCTGCCCGCCACCGGATCAGGCAGCGTCCCGCCCCAGCCGATGTCGATCCGGATCCGGTAGGGGGCCGTTCCGGGGAAGGAGGCGTTCTCAACCAACGCCGTCCACCCCTGTTGAGTGCGCCAGCGAACGAATCGGGCGGCCCTGGAAGGGGAGGGATCGTCGGGATCGCCGAAGGCGGCGGTGGCAAGACGGGTCTCGTGCCGTTCCGTCGGCGTCGGCCTGTAGACGAACAGAAGGCTCCTCCGGAGGGGGTCGCCATACTCGATCTCCAGTGTCGGCGGCGCGGCACCGAACACGGGTCTGACGGCGCCCGACACGACGGCACCGGCCAGGACGCTACGGCGTGTCAGCCGCAGCCCTGATCGCGTGGCGGGGAGTGCTTCCTGCGCCACCGGCACGTCGTCCTGAGGGTCGGAGTCGGTTGCCGGTGTCGGTGGATTGCGGTCATGTTCCACGGTACTGCCCCTTTCTCAAGGCTTTCCGTAGATGTCATTCCTGCCGTCGATGTCGTCTTGCGTCAGAGTCCGCTGCGTCTTCGAGAGAAGCAGATGATCCCGCATCACTGTCCCCGAAATTTCGCTGTGCTGGAGCCCCAGGCAGTGGCCGAACTCGTGCATGGCGACGCTCAGCAAGTCGTTCTCGCCCTCAGCGGGGGTGCCGGTCGCCTTCGTGTACCACTTCTTATTGATGTTGAAGCGGATGTCGCATTCCTTCAGGTGGGGAGCGGCATCCGGATTGCGGGGGGTGGCGTCGCCGGCGTCGTCCGGCTTCGTGCCAGGCCCCGTAATCGTCGTGAACTCAATGTAGCTTGTTCCGTCGGCGCCGCCGCTAGACGCGTAATCCAGACATTTTTCCGCCTCGAAGGTGAATTTGAACTTCGAATAGTTCCACTTCTGAGCGGCTTCCTTGATGCGGTCCAGGGCGCCGGGCGGTGCCCCCTTCAGACAGACCGTGAATCCCTGCGGCTTTCCGTCTTTCCAAGCCAAACCAAGTTTTTTATAGGCGAGCGCTGGATTTGCGCTCGCCGTGCCGATCAGAAGAATGAATAGGCTGGTGTAGAGCGCGCGTACGGTCATGGGGCCCTCGGCATTGAATGAAGGATAGCCGATCAGGATTTGGAGTTGACTGATGTGGTGCCGAGCGCGTTAGTGCGAGCGGCCTTTAGTTCGTGCACATGGCCGAGTTTCTAACGAGATCATTCTGCGGTGAGCAGGAATTGGCGCCATGTGCTTCCATAATTACTGGAAAGCAGCCACTAGCCATGCCGCTGGCGACGTTACCCTTGCAATCGGTAATGCCCCCGCTGTCGTAGCTGTAGCACCATTGATCGCCATTGCCGACTTTTTCCGTTTGGCTCTTGCCGGGATCGACGGTGAAGTTCGACACGCCGCTGTGTACGCGGACGACGCGGATGTTGCAGGGACTGCTCTGCTGGTTCTTGAAAACAGCCGTCTGCGCGAACGCAACTCCCATATCGAGTTGAAGCAGAGTGCCAGCGAGGACGGCAGAAATCATGACGGCCAATGGACGCATTGCTAAGCGCTCCTTATTTTGACGCACCTATCAAAAAAATCCCCTTTGAGGTGTCACAAACACTTTATAAGTACTGGTGAGCGATCATTTTTGAGAAGCTCTCCAAACCCTTTACCAAAGTTAATTCACCTAAGGAACAGGTAGGTGGTGCATCAACATAAACAGAGGCTCACCATCCGGTGAGCACGCATAGTTTGACTTGGCGTTTATTTTATAATGGTTGGCATGGCGGTGGATTTCTGTCAACTGGATAAATCGGATATGATTATGCTAAATGGATATCGTATCGATTCGCATCCAATATGTGAACATGTGGAATGCGAATCGGCTTTCGGGACCGATAATTATTCACTTTGTAAATTATTGTAGCGCGCACCGACGGCGCGCGCTTTTTCATAAGTTGGTATGCATTTGTACCGGCACCTGCCGGCAATTGACCTGATTCTTTGGATAAACGCCGAGCGGCCAACGCGACGCGCCGACGCGGCCATCTCGGCCGCCACGCCAGCCATGTGGGGGCGCTTCGGCGGGCCGGTTCCCCACAGCTACACCACGCGATGGGACACGACCGAGGCCCGCGTGGCTATGATGGTGGCAAGAAGGTCAGCGGGCGGAAGCGGCAAACTCTGGTCGATACCGAAGGCGACATTCTGAAGGTGCGGGTGCATCCAGCCGATCTTCACGACAAGGCCGGTGGAATGCTCCTGCTGGCG
>NZ_DASPMG010000348.1:0-17828 GCF_035627195.1 Azospirillum sp. | reverse complement strand
CTGTCCAATCCGCTCAGGACCATCTCGGGGAACCCGATCACGAGCGCGACCATGATGAGCTGAATGCACACAAACGGAACGGCGCCCCAGTAGATCTGTCCGGTGGTGACCGGAGCGATCATCTTGCCGGTGATCTTGTCCACATACTCGGACCGCGGCGCCACGCTGCGGAGATAGAACAGCGCGAAGCCGAACGGCGGGTGCATGAACGACGTCTGCATGTTCACGCCCAGCAGAACGCCGAACCAGATCAGGTCGATGCCCAGCTTTTCGGCCACCGGCCCCAGCAGCGGCACGATGATGAAGGCCAGCTCGAAGAAGTCGAGGAAGAAGGCCAGGACGAAGACCAGGATGTTGACGACGATCAGGAAGCCCAGCGCGCCGCCCGGCAGGCCGGTCAGCAGGTGCTCCACCCACAGATCGCCGTTCACCGCGCGGAAGACGAGGCCGAACACGGTCGAGCCGATCAGGATAAACACCACGAAGGTGGACAGCTTGGCCGTGGTGTCCATGGCCTGCATCATCAGCGACCACGACAGCTTGCGCTTGGCCAGCGCCAGGATGAGCGCGCCGGCGGCACCCATGGCGCCGCCCTCCGTCGGCGTGGCGATGCCCAGGAAGATGGTGCCCAGCACCAGGAAGATCAGCACCAGCGGCGGCACCAGCGAGACGATGACGCGCACCAGAAGCTGCACGCCGCGCAGAGACCGCGCCTCCAGCGGCAGGGCCGGGGCGGCTTCCGGCTTGAAGATCGTCACCAGCATGATGAAGCCGGCGTACAGGGCGGTCAGCACGAGGCCGGGGAACAGCGCGCCCGCGTACATGTCGCCGACCGAGCGGCCGAGCTGGTCGGCCAGGATGATCAGCACCAGCGACGGCGGGATGATCTGCGCCAGTGTGCCCGACGCCGCGATGACGCCGGTGGCGATCCGCCGGTCGTAGCCGTAGCGCAGCATGATCGGCAGCGAGATCAGGCCCATGGAGATGACCGAGGCGGCCACCACGCCCGTGGTGGCGGCCAGCAGCGCGCCCACGAAGATGACGGCGTAGGCAAGACCGCCGCGCAGCGGCCCGAACAGCTGGCCGATGGTGTCCAGCAGGTCTTCCGCCATGCCCGACCGTTCGAGGATCAGGCCCATGAAGGTGAAGAACGGGATGGCCAGCAGCGTGTCGTTCTGCATGATGCCGAACACGCGTTCGGGCAGCGCCTGGAACAGGACGGGGGCGAGCAGCCCCAGCTTGATGCCGATCAGGCCGAAGACGAGGCCGTTCGCGGCCAGCGCGAAGGCGACGGGGAATCCGAGGAGCAGGAAGACGACGAGCGCCGCGAACATCAGCGGCGCCATGTTTTCGATCAGGAAGGCGGTCATTGGTGTGTTTCCCCCGTGCTCACGAATGGCCGTGCATTTTGTCGCCGGGCTCGTCACGCAGGCCCATGAGGAAGGCGATGCGCTTGATGAGCTCCGACACGCCCTGCAGGGTGAGCAGGAGGAAGCCGACGGGGATCAGAACCTTGACCGGCCAGCGGATCAGGCCGCCCGCGTTGTTGGACATCTCGTTGTGGATGTAGGAGTCCCAGAACATCGGCCAGGACAGCGCCATGATCAGGATGGCCATGGGGAACATGAAGACGATGAAGCCGAAGACGTCGATCCAGGCCTGCGTGCGCTTGCTGAACCGTCCGATGACGACGTCGATGCGGATGTGTTCGTTGCGCAGCAGCGTATAGCCGGCGCACAGCAGGAACACGGCCGAGAAAAGGTACCATTGCAGCTCCAGCCAGGCGTTCGAGCTGGTGCTGAAAGCATAACGGACGGTGGCGTTGCCGGCGCTGATGATCACAGCAACCAGCACGAGCCAATAGACAAGGCGACCGATGCCCTCGTTGATGGCGTCGATCACCCTGCTCAAGCCAAGCAGAGCAGTCAAAGGCGGATCTCCCTGTTCCCTTCCGACGGGCTGAGCCCGTTCGATTATTCCCGTCGCCGGTTACCATTTCGTGTGCACCGGCCCAGGGAATACCCTACGCGGTCATCCGGACATGGTAGTACCAACGATGAAGCCCCGAAGGCAATATTGCCGCGACGCCCAAGCCGCGCAAGCTGCGGAAAGCCCTTAGTCGGACGGCGCGCGCCGGAAGGCGGAACGGGGCAGGCGGAATGGGTCAGGCGGGGTCGGGCAGGCGGTACCAGCCGTCGCGGCCCAGCGCCTCCAGCGGACGGAAGCGTGCCTTGTAGGCCATCTTGCGGCTCTGGGCGATCCAGTAGCCCAGGTAGACGTAGGGCAGGCCTTCCTCCCGCGCCCGCGCGATCAGGCTGAGGATCATGTAGGAGCCTACGCTGCGCCGCTCCTGCTTGGCGTCGTAGAAGCTGTAGACGGCGGAGAAGCCATCCGACAGCCGGTCGGTGAGCATGCAGCCCAGCAGGCGGCCGGTGGACTCGCGTGCCTCGAACACGCTGGTGTCGGCGCGCCCCTCGTCGATCATCGCGGCGAAGTCGGCCATGGCCATGCGCGCCATGTCGGAATCGCCGTGGCGGGAGGATTGGTAGGCGGCGAACAGCCGGTACTGCTCGCCGGTGGCGACGGCCGGTACCTCGGTCAGCGACAGGTCATGGTTGGTGCGCAGCACACGGCGCTGCGAGCGGGTCATCTCGAAGGCCGCCACCGGGATGCGCACCGGCACGCAGGCCGAGCAGGTGGGGCAGACCGGGCGGTAGACGATGTCGTGGCTGCGCCGGAAGCCGGCGCGCGACAGGGTGGAGTTCACCTCCGACGCGTAGGGGCCGGCCAGCCGGGTGAACAGCTTGCGCTCGACCCGGCCCGGCAGGTAGGGGCAGGGCATCGGCCCGGAGCGGAAGAACTGCTGCAGCGGACGTATCTGCGGCTGGATGACCGACATGGAGCCCCTATCGCACCTGCATCTGGGCCGGCAGAGCCGGCTCCTGCCCGAAGAACGCGCGGCCGATCTCGCCGGTGACCCCAGCGTTTCCATCGCCTCGTTGCCGCGACGCAAAGTGTAGCGCGACTTGAGCCCGGTCAACAGCCTGTCGATGTGCCGGACGCCGATGACCGATGATCCCGAAACCCGCGGCATCGGCAGCGCCAAGCGGCGCGCCTACCGGCCCGGCGCCTGCGGCTGGGGCGACTGGCCGCCGGCGGCCGGCGCCGGAGCGGTCTCGCGCAGCAGGACGATGCTGATGCGGCGGTTGCGCGGGCTGCCGGGCTGGTCGGGCACCAGCAGGTCGCGGTCGGCGCGGCCCACCACGTCCTGGATGCGGTTGTCGGCGATGCCGCCGGACTGCAGGGCGCGGCGGGTGGCGTTGGCGCGCTCGGCAGAGAGGTCCCAGTTGTCGCGCGTGCTGCCGGCGGCGAAGGGTGTGCCGTCGGTGTGGCCGCTGATAGACAGCTTGTTGGGCAGCTTGGCCAGCGCAGCGCCCACCTGCATGACGAGCTGGCGCGTCTGCGGGTACATCTGGCCGGAGCCGCCGGGGAACATCGAAACGCGGTCCTGGTCGACGATCTGGATGCGCAGCCCTTCCGGCGTCTGGTCGATCATCAGGTTCTGCGCCAGCGGCTCCAGCTCGGGGATCGACTGGATGGCCTGCCGGATCTCGTTGGCGGTCTGCTGGAACTGGCGCGCTTCCTTCTGCTGCGCCTGCAGGTTCTCCACCGCCTCGCTCACGCGCTCGGCGAAGTCGGCCAGCTTCTCGCCCAGCTTTTGACCCGGCACGCCCATCTGCTTGGCCAACTGCTCCAGGCGCTGCTGGTACTCCATGCGGTTTTCGTTCGGGCGCTGCTCGGCCGGCATCTCGGCGCCGGTGCCTGGACCCGACGCGTTGGGCTCGCCCACCTCGGTCACCGCCTCCTCCGGCGCCTGCGCCGCCTGCCCGGGCGGGCCGGAGGTCGGCACGTCGGCCGACATGGGCGAGGAGGGGGAGATCTGCGCGCCCGGCACCGTCACCGTCTGGCCGCCCAGCAGGCCGCCGGAGCCCGACGTCTCGCGGCTGACCGAGACCGGGGCGAAGTAGTCGGCGATGCCCTTGCGCTGGTCGGAGGTGGTGACGTTCAGCAGCCACAGCAGCAGGAAGAACGCCATCATCGCGGTGACGAAGTCGGCGTAGGCCACCTTCCACGCGCCGCCGTGATGGCCGCCGTGACCGCCCTTCTTCTTCTTGATGATGATTGGCTGTTCGGTGCCGGCGGGGTTGGCTGCCATGCGTGGGATCGCGATTCCAGGCCGGGATTCTGCGGCGGAAGCCTGCGCGTTCTTCCTTAAGATCCCTTTAACGCACCCGTCGCGGGCTTTTGCCCTTTCGGCCGGCAGTTCCGGCTTGCGCGCCGTGCGGCCGTGCGTTACTCCCGGTTGGTACGCATCGTTCAGCCAGGGCCGCTATGACCATCGACTCTCGGGCGTTCCGCAACGCCCTCGGATGCTTCGCCACCGGCATCACCGTCATCACCACGGTGGAGCCCGATGGAACGCCGGTGGGGGTGACGGTCAATTCCTTCTCCTCGGTGTCGCTGGATCCGCCGCTGGTGCTGTTCTGCCTGGGCCGCGCGTCCCAGTCGCTGGCCGCGTTCGAGAGCGCCGGGGCCTATGCGGTGAACATCCTGGCCGACGACCAGCAGGACCTGTCCAACCGCTTCGCCAATCGCAACCTGCAGGAGCGCTGGGACGGCGTGGCGGCCGAGCGCGGGGAGACCGGCGTGCCGCTGCTCAAGGGCTGCCTCGCCACCATCGAATGCGATCTGGACAAGATGCTGGACGGCGGCGACCACGTGATCCTGGTGGGCCGCGTCCGCCGCCTGGAAAGCCGCGAGGACGGCAAGCCGTTGTTGTACTTCCGCGGTGGGTACAAGGAACTGGGGTAGTTTTTCTTCTCCCGCGGAAGGCGGATATCGGCTGTCCGTAGGTTGGGTTGAGCGCCAGCGAAAACCCAACGAGCCTGCTGTGCGTGGAATGTTGGGTCTTGACCCAACCTACGATTTTCTTTCTGGTGGCTACGACACATCCACCATCAGCTCCGTCGGGAACCCCGCGCCGGTGAGCTTGTCGACGATCTGCTGGACGTGCAGGCGGTCGCGGGTTTCCAGGATCACGTCGATCTCCGCCATCTTCACCGGCACGTCGTGGAACAGGCGCTGGTGGTAGATCTCCACGATGTTGGCGCCGGCCTCGCCCAGGATGCGCGTCACCTTGGCCAGCGCGCCGGGCGCGTCGGTCAGGCCGATGCGCAGGCGCACAACGCGCCCCTCCACCACCAGCCCCCGCATCAGCACCTGCGCCAGCAGCCGCGCGTCGATGTTGCCGCCGGACACCAGCAGGCCCACCCGCTTGCCGCGGAACCGGTCTGGCTCGGTCATCACGGCGGCCAGCGCCGCGGCTCCCGCCCCCTCGGCCACCAGCTTCTGCACGGTCACCATGCGATAGACGGCGGTCTCCAGCGCCTCCTCGCTGACCAGCAGGATGTCGTCCACGTGGCGGCGCACCATCTCCAGCGTCAGGGAGCCGGGCGCCTTCACCGCGATGCCTTCGGCAATCGTGACGCCGCCGCAGGATATCGCCTGCCCGTGCAGCGCCTGGCGCATGGACGGGTACATGGCGCACTCCACGCCCACCACCCGGATGCCGGGCTTCAGGCCCTTGGCCGCTGCGGCGATCCCGGCGATCAGGCCGCCGCCGCCCACCGGCACCACCAGCACGTCCAGGTCCGGCACCGCCTCCAGGAACTCCAGCCCGGCGGTGCCCTGGCCGGCGGCGACCAGGGGGTCGTCGTAGGGGTGGACGAAGCACAGCCCCTCGCGCGCCGCCAGATCCTGGGCGAAGGCGGCGGCCTCGCTCAGCGTCTCGCCCTCCAGCACCACGCGGGCGCCGAAGCTCTCTGTCCGCTCGACCTTGGTGAAGGGGGTGAAGCTGGGCATGACGATGGTGGCGGCGATGCCCAGCCGCTGGGCGTGGCAGGCCACCGCCTGCGCGTGGTTGCCGGCGGACATGGCGACGACGCCGGCCGTGCGCTCGGCATCATTCAGCGCCAGCAGCTTGTTCAGGGCGCCTCGCTCCTTGAAGGAGCCGGTGAGCTGCTGGTTCTCCAGCTTCAGGAACACCGTGCAGCCGGCCATCTCGGACAGCCGCGGCGCCGGTTCGGCCGGGGTGCGGGCGATGCGGCCGTCCAGCCGTTCGGCGGCGGCGCGCACGTCCTCTAAGGTGATGCTGGTCATGGCGTGCGGCCTCCGCTGGGGGTGTCGGGCTGGAGCGTGAGTTCGCGCGCACCGCGCGCCGCCAGCGTGCCGGGGTCGCCGGTCAGCCGCACGGTGCCGCCGTCGCGCCAGCGCGCGACGAAGTCGCCCCAATGCGGCGAGAACGGGTTACCCGACTGCCCCGTGGCGATGACGTAGCGGGAGTTGCCGAGGTCGGCGAGGTCGTACACGGCCCGGTACCCCGCCCCGTGCACGTCGGCGAACGGCGCCTCGGTGTTGGAATAACGGGTGGTCGCGCGGTTGACGGTGGTGGTGCTGCCGTCCGTCGGCGTGGCGAGGCTGGCGAGGCGCCCCAGCCCCGGCACCCGGCCCAGCACCGCGTGCGCCAGCGGCGCCACGTGCGCGTCGCCCCAGCGCCACGCCGCGATGTCGCCGCCGTGCTTCTCCTTCAACTCCCCCAGCGCCCGGTCGAGGGAGCGGGCGAGCATGTCGGCACAGGTTTCGGCGGCCGGCGTGCCGGCGTCGTCGCACCAGCGGGGGGCGGTGGACAGCACGTGGTGCACGGTGCGCGGGCGGTTCCAGAAGTACTCGCCGAACAGCGGCCCCAACTCGTCGGCGAAGAGGGCGCGGGACAGGCTGCGCAGCCACGCCTCGAACAGCAGCGGCTCCGGCCGGTCGCGGCGCATGGCGAAGTCCCAGGCCTTCAGCCGCTCCACCGCCTGTCTGGCCAGCGGGTCGGTGACCGGGGCGGCCAGCATCAGCGGCAGCAGGTCGCGGGCGGCCAGCGACACGCTGTCCATCTGCTGGGCGACGACGTCCTCCACCGTGTGGCGGTCCTTGCGCAGCAGTTCGGCGATGCGGGTGGCGCGGTAGGGATCGGGCCAGTCGACGGTGAGGACGTGCGGGTAGTCGGGCCCGACGACGGCGTTGTTGGCGTTGACGAACTGGCCGGAGTCCGGGTTCTGCGCCTGCGGCAGCGCGTCGAACGGGACGACGCCGGTCCAGTCGTACTCGCCCGTCCACCCCGGCACCGGCACGCGCCCGTCGCCCTTCCGGCGCACCGGGACGAGGCCGGGGGCGATGAAGCCGACGGCGCCTTCGGTGTCGGCGTAGACGACGTTCTGCTGCGGCGACTGATGCAGGAACAGCGCCTCGCGCACCTCGGCGGCGGAGCGGGCGCGGTTCAGGCGGTACAGCGCCTCGGCCGAGGTGTCGCGCTCGCCCAGGCCGGTGAAGGCCAGCGCCAACACGTGGCCGGGCGGCGTGGCGTCGTCGTTGCCGTCCAGGCCGCTCAGCACCGGACCGTGCCGCGTGCGGCGCACCGTCAGCACCTCGTCCGGCTGGCCGGCGACGGCGATCGTCTCCTTGCGGGTGGCGAAGGGCTCGGCACCGGCCGGCGTCAGGTAGCGGTTTGGGTCCTGCGGGTCCAGCTTCTCGACGAACAGGTCCTGCACGTCGCTGTGCGTGTTGGTGAAGCCCCAGGCGACATGGCCGTTGTGGCCCAGCGGGTGGAACGGCACGCCGGGCGCGGTGGCGCCGGCAATCGTGAACGTCGGCGTGACGATGCGCGCGAGGTACCAGAGGATCGGCGCCTCCAGCCCCAAATGCGGGTCGTTGGCGAGGATCGGCTTGCCGGTGCTGGTGCGCGTGCCGGCCAGCACCCATTCGTTGGATGCCTGGTCGAAGCCCAGCGGCGGCGGCAGGGCGGCCAGCATGCGCTCGAAGGGCAGGGCGTCCAGGTCGGCCGCCAGCGTCACCGGCCCGGCCGCGGCGGTGGGCGGGTAGAGGTCCTCCGCCAGTTCCGGCCCCAGACGCTGGAGCACGCGGGCGCGGGTCAATTCCTCCCGATAGTTGCCGGCCAGCTGGAGGGACATCAGCTTGGCCCACACCATGCTGTCGGCCGGCTTCCACGGCTCCGGCGTGTGGCGCAGCAGCTGGAACTCGATGGGCAGCGCCTCCCGCCGCGTCGCGAGGTAGGCGTTGACGCCGGAGGCGTAGGCGTCGAAGGCTTGCCGCACCTCGGCCGACAAGGCTTGCACGCTGCTCTCCGCCTGGGCGTAGAAGCCCAGCGTGCGCATCAGCCGGTCGTAACGCAGCGTCCAGTCGCCGAAGCGGGTGCCGAACAGCTCCGACAGGCGGCCGGAGCCGACGCGGCGCATCATCTCCATCTGCCACAGCCGGTCCTGCGCGTGCACGTAGCCCAGCGCGTAATAGGCGTCCTCCTCCGTGGCGGCGAAGATGTGCGGCACGGCGTCGGCATCGCGCAGCACCTGTACCGGGCGCTGGAGGCCCGGCACGGTGGCCGTGCCTTCGTGCCGCGGCAGCTCGTTCTTCAGCCACAGCCAGCCGCCGCCGGCCAGCACCACCGGCGCCAGCACGAGGACCAGCAGAATCACACCCAGACCGCGAAAGACACGCCGCATGCCGAACCGCCGCTCGTGAACCGTTTCCAAGAGATGGGGCGTGGAAACCCGGCGCAAAGGTTCGCACACCCCCGTCGCGGCGTCACGCGGCGGCGGTGATGATGTCGCGCAGCATGGTGGGCGAGATGGGCTTGTGCACCAGCGTGTGCCCGCTCTGCTGCACCTCGGCGATGCGTTCGGGGTCGGTGTCGCCGGTCAGGACGACGGCGGGCACGCGCACCCCGCACACGCCGTAGATGTCGCGGATCGCCTGCAGGCCCGTGCGCCCCTCGCGCAGGCGGTAGTCGGCGACGATCAGGTTGGGCTGCTGGCCGAGGCTGAGCAACGAATCGACCGCCTGGTCCGCCGACATGGCGGCGACCACGTCGTATCCCCACTCCTCCAGCATCGCGCGCATGCTGAGCAGGATGATGGCGTCGTCGTCCACGACCACCACCAGCCCCTTGCCGGCGGCGCGTGTCGGCGCCTTGCGGGCCGGGCGCGGCATGGCGCGCGGGTGCACCGCCGGGACGGTCAGCACGAAGGCGCTGCCGACGCCGGGGCGGGAGCGCAGCGTCACCGTATGGCCCAGCAGCGCCGCCAGCCGCTTGACGATGGCAAGGCCGAGGCCGAGGCCCTTGCGGCGGTCGCGCTCGGGGTTGGCGAGCTGCGTGAACTCCTGGAACACCTCCTCGTGTTTGGATTCGGGGATGCCGATTCCAGTGTCCGCCACCTCGATGCGCAGCGTGCCGCCGGCCCGGCGGCAGCCCAGCAGGATGGAGCCGCGCTCGGTGTAGCGGATGGCGTTCTCGATCAGGTTGCGGACGATGCGCTCCAGCAGCGCCGGGTCGCTGCGCGTCCACGCCCGCGTCGGCACGAAGCGCAGGCGCAGGCCCGCATCCGCGGCGCGCGGCGCGTATTCGTTGGCCAGCCGGTCCAGCAGGGGGCCGAGCGCGAACTCCGTCACGCTGGGCCGCACCACGCCGGCGTCCAGCTTCGACACGTCGAGCAGGCTGTCCAACAGCGTCTTCAGGCCATCCAGGGATTCGGTCATGCTGGCCAGCAGGTCGGCCGTCGGGTGCCCCTGCAGCTTGTCCGACAGCGCGTGTGCGAAGAAGAACAGCGATTGCAGCGGCTGGCGCAGGTCGTGGCTGGCGGCCGCCAGGAACTTGGTCTTGGCCTGGTCGGCGCGCTCGGCCCGGTCCTTGGCGCGCAGCGCCTCCTCCCGCGCCAGTTCGGCCTCTTCCTTGGCGGTGCGCAGCGCGTCCTCGGCGACCTTGCGGCGGGTGATGTCGCGCATGATGCCGGTGAAGAAGCGCCGCCGCCCGGCCCGCCATTCCGCCACCGACAGGTCGAGCGGGAAGGTGGAACCGTCCTTGCGCCGCCCCTCCACCTCGCGTCCGATGCCGATGATCCGACGTTCGCCGGTCCGGCGGTAGCGCGCGAGGTAGCCGTCGTGCAGGGGGCCGTGCGGGTCGGGCATCAGGATCTTGACGTTGACGCCCACCATCTCTGCGGCCGTGTAGCCGAACGTGGTCTCGGCCGCCCGGTTGAAGGACTGGATGATGCCCATCTCGTCCACCACGACGATCGGGTCCACCGCGGTGTCGACGATGGCGCGGTAGCGCGCCTCCTGCTCCGCCGACTTCTCGGCGGCCAGCCAGCGGTCGACCAGCGACGAGGCCAGCGCCAGCGACAGCAGGAGCAGGGCGCCCGCCCCGGTGATCTCCGCCAGCAGCGGCGTCGACAGGGCAAGCCCCGCGCCGGTGTCCACGGCCGCATGCCCGTGGGGTTCGACGTGCGCCGCCGCCATGCCGACGTAGTGCATGCTGACCACCGCCAGCCCCATCACCAGCGCCCCGCCCAGCCGGTGCCACAGGCGCGTGGCGCGGAACGCCAGCCACAGCGCGGCCGTCGAGGCGGCGACGGCGATCGCCACCGACGCCGCGACCAGCCCGCCGTGGTAGGCCAGCCGCGCCGCCATCTGCATGCCCGCCATGCCGACATAGTGCATGGAGACGATGCCCAGCCCCGTCAGCGTGCCCGCCACCGGCAGCGTGAAGCGCCGGGGCACGGTGCGCGCCACGGCGAACAGCCCGGCGCCGGACACCCCCACCGCCAGCGCGAAGGACAGCGCCGTCAGGCCGATGTCGTAGGAGACGGGCGTGTCCATCCGCAGCGCCAGCATGCCGATGAAGTGCATCGACCAGATGCCGACGCCCAAGGCGAGGGCGGCGGCGGCCAGCCACAGGCTGCGCCGCCGTTCGGCGGTGCGGGCCTGCGCGGTGAGGTCGAGCGCCACGTAGCCGCCGAACACGGCGACCACGAACGACAGCGCGACCAGAAGGGGATCGTAATGACCGGGCATCAACGCGCGAAGAGGTGGCGGGCAGGGATGGCGATAAGTCCCAGCGCCGCGCTGGGGGTTCGGCCACGCTGCCACGCTTGCTATGGATGGCGAAAGACGCCCGAACGGAGTAGGGCGATGGTCGGGGGCGGGGCCCGCCTGCCGGTGGCGGCCTTGCCGGGGCGGCGGGGCGCCCCCATACTCCCGGCCGGGTTCGTGTTTCGAGGGGATTATGCCGTTCACCGTCAAGCCGCTGGCGATCCTCGCCGCCGCCGTGCTCGCCCTGGCTGTTCCGGCCGAGGCGAAGACGCGCCCCGGCGGCGCGTCGGTGGAGCGCGCCAACGGCGTCACCGTCGTGCGCGGGACGGGCGAGCGCGGCACCGGCCGCGCGGCGCAGGTCGCGGCCTTGCCGGCAACCCCGCCGCCACCGCGCAGCGGCACCTTGGCCGCCGACTGCGAGGCGGCGGAGGCCGGCGACGCCGGGGCCGCCTACCGCGTGGCGCGGCGTTACCTGTTCGGCAACGGCGTGGCACGCAGCCAGCGCGTCGGCACCGCGTGGCTGCGCGCCGCCGCCACCCGCGGCCACGCCCAGGCGCAGAAGCTGGTCAAGTACGTGCCCGGCCGCATGGGCCACATCCGCCCCTACTGCCGGCCCGGCGCCGGTCCGGCGCGCACCCCGGTGGCACCGCCGGAGGAGATCGTGCGCATGGTGCGCGACCTTGCCCCCCAGTACGGGCTGGATCCGGCGCTGGTCCTGGCGGTGATCCAGGTGGAAAGCGCCTTCCGCACCGACGCCGTGTCGCCCAAGGAAGCCGCCGGCCTGATGCAGCTGATCCCGGAGACGGCCGATCGCTTCGACGTGCGCGACGTCTTCGATGCACAGGACAACATCCGCGGCGGCATCAAGTACCTGCGCTGGCTGCTGGCCTATTTCCGCGGCGACGTCACGCTGGCGCTGGCCGGCTACAACGCCGGGGAGGGGGCGGTGGACCGATACCGCGGCGTGCCGCCGTACGCGGAGACGCAGGCCTATGTGCAGCTGGTGCGGCGGCTGTATCCGGCCACGGCGCACCCCTACGATCCCAAGGCGGCGGAGCCGTCGCCGCGCCTGCCGAAGCAGACGGCCGAGCTTCCGCGCTGACTTTCGCGCCGGCACGCGCACGCGTACACTGCCGCGAACTCGATAAATGGGAGGGGCGGCGCCATGCCGATGTCCGAACGCAGCTACCTGGGCCTCAGCGCCGCCGGCTTCCACCGCGTCGCCTACACGCAGTGGGGGCGGGACGACGCGCCGCGTACGGCGGTGTGCGTGCACGGGCTGACGCGCAACGGCCGCGACTTCGACCGGCTGGGCCTGGCGCTGGCCGACGGCTGGCGCGTCGCCTGCCCGGACGTGGTCGGACGCGGGCGTAGCGACTGGCTCGCCAACCCCGACTTCTACACCTATCCACAGTACATGGCCGACCTGACCGCGCTGGTCGCGCGGCTGGAGGTCGATCAGGTCGACTGGGTCGGCACCTCCATGGGCGGGCTGCTGGGCATGATCCTGGCAGCACAGCCCAACACGCCCATCCGCCGGCTGGTCATCAACGACGTCGGGCCGCTGGTTGCCAAGGAAGGGCTGCAGCGCATCGCCGACTACGTCGGCAAGGATCCGGTGTTCGACGACATCGCGGCGGTGGAAGGCTATTTGCGCTTCGTCCTCATGGGGTTCGGCACCATGCCGGACGAGGAATGGCGCCACATGGCCGAGCACAGCGCGCGCCGCCGCCCCGACGGCACCTACGGCCTCGCCTACGATCCCGGCATCGCCAAGCCCTTCACCACCCAGCCGGTGGCAGACGTGGACATGTGGGGCGTGTGGGACCGCATCCGCTGCCCGGTGCTGGTGCTGCGCGGCGCCGATTCGGACCTGCTGCTGCCCGAGACGGCGGAGGAGATGAGCCGCCGCGGCCCCGGCGCGCGTGTCGTCGAGGTGCCGCACGCCGCCCACGCGCCCTCGCTGCGCACGGACGAGCAGATCGCCATCGTGCGCGCGTTTTTGGAGGAGGGCTGAGGCGCATCGGCGCATCGCCCGGTTGAAAAGAATACGTTAGGATGATCGCGCCGGAGGCAATTCCGCCGCCGGCTATTCGGAGGGAAAGACGATGCGAAAGCTCAGTCTGACCCTGTGGGTGAAAATAAGGGCGATGGGAGTCACGATCCACATCGCCCTTGAAATAGCCTGACAGGTGGGCAGTCAGGGGAAACCCTGGCTGCTCACCCTCCGATAATAGGGAGATCGGCATGGCACGACAAGTGTCCGGCGCCTTGGGCGCGGTCGGCATGGCGGTGCTGGTCGGGATCGTGCTCGGCCTCGTGCTGCTGGTGACGTCGGGGGTGCTGCTGGCGCTCGCGGTGGCGCTGCCGATCGCCATCGTGGTGGCGGTGGTCGCCGCCGTGCTTTCGGGACGGTCCACCGTGCGCATCGTGCGCCGTGACGACTGATCCGTGATGACTGATCCGTGACGAGCGGGCGCGGGCGTCCTATAAGGGCGGCATGACCGACGCCGCCTTCGATCCCCACAGCCTGCCGCCGCTGCGCGACGTGATCGCCCAGCACGGCCTCGCCGCGCGCAAGGCGCTGGGGCAGAACTTCCTGCTCGACCTCAACCTGACCGGGCGCATCGCGCGCTCCGCCGGCGACCTGACCGGCGTCACCGTCGTGGAGGTCGGCCCCGGCCCCGGCGGCCTGACCCGCGCGCTGGTCGCCAGCAACGCCAAGGCGGTGATCGCCATCGAGCGCGACCAGCGCTTCATCGCCGCGCTGCAGGACCTCGTCGACGCGGCGAACGGCCGGCTGACCATCATCGAGGCGGACGCGCTGGACGTCGACCCGGTGGACATCGCCCCGGCACCGCGCGCCATCGCCGCCAACCTGCCCTACAACGTGGCGACCCCGCTGCTGATCGGCTGGCTGAAGCGGATTACCGAATACGTCAGCCTGACTCTGATGTTCCAGAAGGAGGTCGCCGACCGCCTCGTCGCCCGGCCGGGCACCAAGGCGTACGGGCGGCTGTCGGTGATCACCCAGTGGTGCGCCGACGCGCGCGTGCAGTTCAACCTGCCGCCCCGCGCCTTCACCCCGCCGCCCAAGGTGGAATCCGCCGTGGTCCACCTGACGCCGCGCGCCAACCCGGAGCCGGCCGAGTGGGCGGCCATGGAGGCGGTGACCGCCGCCGCCTTCGGCCAGCGCCGCAAGATGCTGCGCCAGAGCCTCAAGTCGCTGGGCAACGCCGAGGCCCTGCTGGCCGAGGCCGGCCTGACGCCCACCGCGCGCGCCGAGGAGATCGACGTGCCGGGCTTCGCCGCCTTGGCGCGGGCGCACGCGGCCGGTGTGGGCAAGCGGGCGTAGGCCGGGGACGCAGTTGCCGCAATAATGCCACGGCTTCTTGGTTAACGTCGCTGTCCCGCGGCTTCGGCCGTGCACGAAGACCAAGAAAGGACACGCGCCATGGCCGGCACGACCATCGTCGGGCAGACGGGCAACCCCGCCATCGACACGCTGCTGGAAGGCGTGAAGTGGGACACGGCGACGCTCACCTACGGTTTCCCCACCGCGGCGTCGCGGTGGACCGACTATTCCGCGGGCAGCGAGCCGTTCACCGGGTTCACCGCGCTGAACGCCCAGCAGCAGGGCGCCACGGCGGCGGCGCTGGCGTCGTGGGCAAAGGTCGCGAACCTGAACTTCGTTCCGGCGTCGGAGCCGGCGGCGGTGGCCGACCTGCGCTTCGCCGGGACCAGCGGCGTCGGCACCGCGCATTCCTATTACCCGTCGGGATCGGACATCGGCGGCGACACATGGTTCGGCACGCGCCTGTCCGGCGACGCCGCATGGACGCCGGGCGACTACGACTTCTTCACCGCGGTGCACGAGATCGGCCACTCGCTGGGCCTGAAGCACCCGCACGAGGCGGCGCAGTTCGGCTCCGGCGGCGTGGCGGACGCCAGCCTGGACGCCATGGAACTGACGGTGATGAGCTACCGCTCGTTTCCTGAGGCGTCGCTCAGCACCGGCATCACCGTGCAGCCCGGTTCCTTCGCCAAGGGGCCGATGCTCGACGACATCGCCGCGATCCAGAAGCTGTACGGCGCCAACTTCGCCACCAACGCGGGCGACACGCTGTACCGCTTCGCGCCGGGGCAGGGGATCATCTTCGAGACCACCTGGGACGGCGGCGGCACGGACACCTACGACCTGTCCGCCTACACCACCGCCGTCACCGTCAACCTGATGCCCGGTGGTTGGAGCACCTTCTCCACCGCACAGCTGGCGCGGCTCGACCAGACCAACCTGTCGACGCTGGCGCGCGGCAACGTCGCCAACGCCTATCTGCCGGACGGCGACGCGCGCGCGCTGATCGAGAACGCCGTGGCCGGCGGCGGCAACGACGCGCTGGCCGGCAACGACGGCGCCAACACGCTGACCGGCAACGCCGGCAGCGACACGGTGACGGGCGCGGGCGGCGCCGACGCGCTGTTCGGCAACCAGGGCAGCGACGCGCTGCAGGGCGACGCCGGGGCCGACACGCTGTTCGGCGGGCAGGACGGCGACGTCCTGTTCGGCGGCGACGACGCCGACGCGCTGTACGGCAACATGGCGGGCGACCGGATCTACGGCGGCGCGGACGCCGACGCGCTGTTCGGCGGGCAAGGGGACGACCTGCTGCTCGGCGAGGCCGGCGACGACGTGCTGGCCGGCAACCTGGGCGTCGACACGCTGTACGGCGGTGCCGGGGCCGACCGTTTCCTCGCCGGCAGCGAGGACGTGGTGGCCGACTTCAACGCCGCCGAGGGCGACACCATGCAGACGGCCGCCGCCGCGCCCTGGACCGTGGGCTCCGCCGACGGCAACGCGGTCATTACGCTCGCCGGCGGCGGCACGGTGACGCTGCTGGGCGTGCCGCCGTCCGCGGTCCACGACGGCTTCTTCGTGACGGGGTGAGGGTGGCGGGAATGCCCTTAGCCATAGTGGGGCCTGCCTGAAGGGACACCGGCTACTCTCCTGAATGCGCCGCGCTCTGGCCGTAAGAGGCTGAGAGATGATCGGCGCGCCTGTCTATGGTGTCTACAAGATGGTGTCGGCTCAATCCCGATGCCACCATGTCAGCTCCGGGGCGTTTTGCTCGCCGAATCCTTGCGGCGGACGCTCTGGCTTTGCCTGACGCTCGCAATTGTTCATAACGACGGCGCCTGTCATTTGGCCTTTCGTGCCGACACGGCAGCGCCCTCAACCAGCCCTGTTGCGGTCACTCGGTCTCATTGCCTGAGGCCGAACCGCAATCCTTGCGCCCGCGCCGGGCCGCACGTCCGCCACGCCACCCGACCCGGCCCGGCCAGAGAAGGGCTCTGGAGGGGCACACCATGCAGATTCGCACCTTCGACGGCTCCGACAACAGCCGCGCCCATCCCGATTTCAACGCCACGGGCTCCGCGCTGACGCGCATCGCCGATGCCCGCTACGCCGACGGCGTCTCGACCCTCGTCGGCGGCCCCAACCCCCGCACGGTCAGCAACCTCGTCGTCGGGGAGGGCGACCCGGCCGTCGGCAACCTGGAAGGGGTCTCGGGCATGATGTACGCCTGGGGCCAGTTCGTTGACCACGACATCAGCGAGACGGTGTCCGAC
This sequence comes from Azospirillum sp., assembly GCF_035627195.1. Lineage (GTDB taxonomy): Bacteria > Pseudomonadota > Alphaproteobacteria > Azospirillales > Azospirillaceae > Azospirillum. Next base: position 1,214 of record NZ_DASPMG010000348.1, on the reverse strand, counting down.
GGCATGACGCGCATCGACGTCGCCATCCCCGACGGCGACCCGGACCTGCCGTCCGGCGGCACGATCCCCTTGACCCGGGTGGAGACCGACCCGGACAGCGGCGTCGGAACCGGCACCCCGGCCATTGCCGTCAACGCGGTGACGGGGTGGGAAGACGCCTCCATGGTCTACGGCTCCACGGCCGCGATGGCGGCGCGCCTGCGCCTGCCCGACGGGCACATGAAGACGTCGTCCGGCGACAACCTGCCCATCGCCGACGGGCAGTACCTGGGCGGCGACAGCCGCGCGGCGGAGAACCCGTCGCTGACCGCGTTGCAGACGCTGTTCGTGCGTGAGCACAACTATCAGGTCGACCGGCTGAAGGCCGAAGACCCGGACCTGACCGGCGATCAGCTGTACGATCAGGCGCGCGCCATCGTGACGGCGGAAATCGCCCACATCACCCACGCCGAGTTCCTGCCGCACCTGCTGGGGCCCGGCGCCTTATCGAAATACGATGGCTACGATCCCTCCGTCGATCCGCGCATCACCGCGGAGTTCGCTGGGGCCGCCTTCCGCTTCGGGCACTCCATGGTCTCGGCCGAGACGGAGCGGCTGGGGGAGCAGGGGCAGGTGGTCGGGCCGGCCAGCGAACTGCGCGACACCTTCTTCATGCAGCCGTCCGCGTTCGCCGCGCATTCCGGCGCCGACGGCTTTCTGCGGCATCTGGCGGCCGACCTGTCGCAGGCCATGGACGCCCGCATCGTCGAGGATCTGCGCAACTTCCTGTTCGACCCGCCGGTGGCCAGCGACCTTGCCGCCATCAACATCCAGCGCGGCCGCGACATGGGGCTGGAGACCCTGAACGGCACCCGCGAGGCGTTGGGCATGAAGCCCTACGACGACTTCGCGGATATCACCGGCGACGCGGCCACCGTGGCGGCGCTGAAACAGGCCTTCAAGACGATCGACGAGGTCGATCTGTGGACCGGCGGTCTGGCCGAGGGGCACGCGGACGGTGCCGTCGTCGGCCCGACCTTCCAGCGGATCATCGCCGACCAGTTCGAGGCCCTGCGCGACGGCGACCGCCTCTGGTACCAGAACCAGGGCTTCGACAAGGAAACGCTGGCCGAGATCGAGAACACGACGCTGGCCGACATCATCCTGCGCAACACGGACACCGAGCACATCCAGGACGACGTGTTCGTCTTCGTCGAGCGGCGCCGCAACGACGC
>NZ_DASPMG010000347.1:0-3708 GCF_035627195.1 Azospirillum sp. | reverse complement strand
ACGCTCAACAAGGAGTTCGACGTGCTGACCGCCGGCCTCCAGCAGGTGGCCGGCGACCAGGAGCTGATGCTGCGCTACGCCGACACCGACCTGCCGGCCTCCCCCGTGCTGCCCGGCCGCGCAGCGCGCGCGGGCGCGCTGCTGGCCTTCGACGGTGCCGGCAACCCCACCGTCCGCCTCCCGGTGAACGAGGAGGCGCTGTCCACCTACCTGCCGTCCGGCCCCGGCGCCGTCGCCCGGCCGATCCGCGACAAGCTGGCCGACGCCGTGTCGGTGAAGGACTTCGGCGCCGCCGGAGACGGCATCGTCGACGACACGCTGGCCGTCCAGGCGGCGCTGACCGCCGCCACCGCCGTGCACCTGCCGCCCGGCACCTACCGCGTGTCCAACACCATCACCGTGGGCTACGGCCAGACGCTGTCCGGCGCCGGGCAGTCGTCGATCCTGCGCGCCAGCGGCTTCGGCTTCGACCTGCTGCACCTGCCCGACGGCTACGCCACCGTGCGCGACCTGCGGCTGGAGAAGGGGCGGGCCGGCGTGCGCCTGTTCGGCCGCGACGGCCCGTGCGTGCAGAACACGCTGACCGACCTCACGATCTGGGAATCCTCGTACGGCCTCGTCCTCGACGGCTACGTGGACCCCGGCCGGCCGTGCTACTGGAACCAGATCGCCCGCGTGCTGGTCGCCAAGCCGGCGGTGCACGGCGTCTGGCTGACGAAGAGCGGGGCGGGCGACACGCCGAATGCCAACCGCTTCCACATGGTGCGCGTCTACTCGCTCTCGGCCGCCATCTCCGGCGACGGCTTCCGCGTCGAGCACGGCCGCTTCAACAACGCCTTCGTGGATTGCGAGGCCAACCTGTTCACCGGGGCCGGCGCCTGCTTCCGCGTCGGCGCCGACACCGACAAGACCCTCATCCTCAACCTCTACTGCGAGACGCTGGGCGGCGTGCCCAACGTGGTGCTGGAGGCCGGATCGGTGGAGACCTGCATCGTCAACCTGCTGTCGGCCAGCGCCGGCCCGGCGATCCTCGACCGTTCGGGCGGGCGGTATGCGGCCTACAACGCGGGCTTCCCGGATAAGAACCGCCTGGGCGCCACCCGCGTCAGCGAACTGGTGGTGGAGGCGCTGCGCTACGACACCGAATACGTCGAGCCCGCGGGCGGCGGCGTGGTGGCGCTGGACCTGTCCAGCTCCATGGTGCTGCTCAGCGCCTACGGCGGTGCGGTGGAGGTGCTTTTGCCCGCGGCCTCGGCCGCCAACGGCCACACGCTGACCGTCAAGAAGACCGACGCCTCGGCCAACGCCATTACGATCACCGAATCCGGCGGGCCGGGGCCGGACGGGCGCAGCGTCAGCCTGGGCAACCGCTTCGACTACGTGACCGTGGTGTCCAACGGGGCGAACTGGTGGATCGTCGGCGGCAACGCCCACCCGCTCAACGCCGCCTACCGCGACCAACCCGGCCTGTTCGAGCCGACGCTCGACCAGTCGCTCTATCTGGTCAGCGCCTTCGCGGGTGCGGTGGAGGTGCGGCTGCCCGCCCCCGGCGCCGCGCACGCGGTGGGCCGCCCGGTCACCATCAAGAAGGCCGACACCTCGGGCTCTGCCGTGACCGTCACCAAGCCCGGCGGCGGCGGGCCGGACAACGAGGCGATCGTTTTGGCCGCATACGGACACGCCGTCACCGTCCTGTCGAACGGCGCCAACTGGTTCATCCTGGGACGCAACCCGTGACGCCTGAGGACAACGCCGACGTCTCGTTCCGCGACTTCGTGGACGCCTGGAACCGGCAGCAGCAGCAGACGACGCCGTTCCATCACCACGGCATCGGCGCGTGGCTGAACTGCTTCCTCGACCGCGGGCAGCGGCACCTGCTGCTGATGGCCTTCCGCGGGGCCGGCAAGTCGACGCTGGTCGGGCTGTTCGCCGCGTGGCTGCTGTGCCGCGACCCCAACCGGCGCCTGCTGGTGCTGGCCGCCGACCTGCGGCTGGCCAAGAAGATGGTGCGCAACGTCAAGCGCATCATCGAGCGCCACCCCATGACCCGGGGCCTGAAACCGAAGGAGCGCGACCAGTGGGCGGCCGACCAGTTCACCGTGGTGCGCCGGCTGGAGCTGCGCGACCCCTCCATGCTGGCCGCCGGGGTGGACGGCAACGTCACCGGCAACCGCGCCGACGTGGTGATCTGCGACGACGTGGAGGTGCCGCGCACGGCCGACACGGCGCTGAAGCGCGAAACCCTGCGCGAGGTGCTGCGCGAGGTCGACTTCCTGCTGGTGCCGGGGGGCGTGCAGCTCTACGTCGGCACGCCGCACAGCCACTACACCATCTACGCCGACGACGCGCACGCCGACGCGGGCGAGAGCCGGCCGTTCCTGGACGGCTTCCGCCGCCTCGTCCTTCCGGTCGTCGACAAGGACCGCAGCGCCTGGCCGGAGCGCTTCCCGCTGGAGCATGTGGAGCGCATCCGCCGCCGCTCCGGCCCCAACAAGTTCGCCAGCCAGATGCTGCTCCAGCCGGTGCCGGCGAGCGCCAGCCGCCTCGACCCCGACGACCTGCGCCCCTACCGGCACGAGCTGGTCTACCACGAGGGGCAGGGGCAGGCGATGCTGACGCTGAACGGCGTGCGCCTGATGTCGGCCACCGCGTGGTGGGACCCGTCCTGCGCGGCGCCGGACGAGGACGGCCGGCCGCCGGGCGACGACAGCGTGGTGGCCGCCGTGTTCACCGACGCGGCCGGGAACCACCATCTGCACCGCGTGCTGTACCTGCGCATCGACCGGAACGACCCGACGCAGCGCGCGGTGCAGCAGTGCCGCGCCGTCACCGCCTTCGTCCGCGACCTGAACCTGCCGGGCATCTATGTGGAGCAGAACGGGCTTGGCCGCTTCCTGCCCGAACAGCTGCGCGCGGAGATGCGGCGCGCCGGGGTGGCGGCGTCGGTGATCGGCGTGACCTCCACCAAGCCGAAGGCCAAGCGGATCCTGGAGGGGTTCGACGCGCGTCTCGCGGCGGGGCGCCTCCACGCGCACGTCTCGCTGTGGGACACGCCCTTCATCCGCGAGATGCGCGAATGGCGCCCGCAGGGCCGCAGCGGCGTGCGCGACGACGCGCTGGACGCCGTGGCCGGCTGCCTGCTGGCCGAGCCCATCCGCTTCGAACACCCGCCGCCCCCCGCCCGGCCCACGGACTGGCGCCCAGGCGCGGTGGTGGGCGCGGTGGTAGCCGGGGCGGAGTGGGACGTATGAGCGCCCGCCGCCGGGGGCGGATACCCCCGGCGGCGGGAATGCCGGCCGCTTACTTCTTCTTCCAGACCTCGGTGCCCTTGTTGCCCGGATCGGTGCGGCGCCACCACGGACCCGACAGGGTGCCGTCGGGGTTCACGGTCATCAGCATGATGGGGTTCTTGCCGTCGGCCACGGCCGCGACCGCCAGGACGTTGCCGGTCACTTGGCCAACGCCGACGTAGTCGCCGCCGTCCCACTTCACGCTCAGCGCGCCCGACTTCTCGTTCGTCACCACGACGGTGCCCGAGTCCTTGTAGGCCGAGCCGTCGGTGTCAGTGCCCGTGTAGGTGTAGGTGCCGGTGACGTTGGCCGACTGCGCCAGGGCCGCCCCCGCGAGGCCGACGACGAGCAGCGACGACAGAGCAAGCGTACGAAGCATTATTTCCCCCAGTCTTCGTGTCTCAAGACGTTGCCGCGC
>NZ_DASPMG010000346.1:0-16514 GCF_035627195.1 Azospirillum sp. | reverse complement strand
CAGCAGGTTGTAGAGGTACTCGCGTTGGGTATGGAGGCCGTTCGGCAACAGCCGGGCGGCGGCCTGATAATGGACCAGCGCCTCGGCGCGCCGGTGGGCCTGAGTGAAGAGATTGGCGACGTTGAAGTGGGTATCGGCCATGTCGGGGGCGATCGCCAGCGCCTGGCGGAAGGCGGCCAGAGCTTCCGTGCCGCGCCCGGTGGCGCGGTAGGCCGAGGCAAGATTGCTGAGCGCGCCGGCGTCGCGGGGATTGAGCGCGATGGCGCAGGCGTAGGCGGCGATGGCGGCCTCGCTCCGGTTCAGCGCGGCCAGGGCGACGCCCAGGTTGTTGAAGGCCAGCGGCGAGGTGGGGGCCAGTGCAATGGCACGCTCGTACAAAGGCACCGCGTCGGCGGCCCGGCCGATACCCTGCAGGGCGTCGGCGAACTTGCCCAGGAGGTTGGCGTTGTCGGGGGTCAGTGCCACCGCCCGGCCCAGGGCCCGCGCCACCTTGGCCGTCTGCCCCAGCGTGGTGTAGGCCACCCCCAGGTTCTGCCACGCCGTCGCCAGGGTCGGCTGGTGCGTCACGGCCTGTTCCATCAGCGCGGCGGCTTCGGCGGCGCGCCCCCGGCCGAGCGCCACGACCCCCAGCAGGTGAAGGGCTTCCGCGTCCGCCGGGGTGGCGGCCAGGATGCCCCGCAGCCGTTCCTCCGCCGCGTCCAGGCGGTTGGCCCGGTAGAGCGCCAGGGCTTCGGCCAGCGCGCTCACGGCTGGGCGGTTTCCGCCAGCAACGCTTTCAGCCGTTCGGCGTCGAGCCAGTCGGTGTTGGTGTTGGAGGCATAGCAGAAGCCGTCGGCCACCGGCTGGGCGCCGTGCTTCTCGTAGGGTTCGCGCAGCCACCAGGAGAACGCCGGTTCGATCACGTACCGGTCCTGGAGTTCCAGGGTCTGGCGGGAATCGTCGGCGGTGATCATGACCTCGTGCAGTTTCTCGCCCGGACGGATGCCGACGACGCGCCACGGCAGATCGGGAGCGAGGCTCTGGGCCAGATCGACGATGCGCATGGAGGGGATCTTGGGCACGAAGATCTCCGCCCCTTGCATCAGGGCGAAGCAGGAGATGACGAACTCCACCCCGTGCTGGAGCGTGATCCAGAAGCGGGTCATGCGCTCGTCGGTGACGGGCAGCGCGTCCTCCCCTTCCGCGATCAGCTTGCGGAACAGCGGGATCACCGAGCCCCTCGACCCCACCACGTTGCCGTAGCGCACCACGGAAAAGCGGGTGCCGACCGAGCCCGACAGGTTGTTGGCGGCGATGAAGACCTTGTCGGCGGCCAGCTTGCTGGCGCCGTAAAGGTTGATGGGGCTGGCCGCCTTGTCGGTGGACAGGGCGATCACCTTGGACACCCCGGCCCTGAGCGACGCCTGCACCACGTTCTCGGCGCCGTAGACGTTGGTGCGGATGCACTCCATCGGGTTGTACTCGGCGGCCGGCACATGCTTGAGCGCGGCGGCGTGGACACAGAAGTCCACCTCGCGCATCGCCATCTCCAGCCGGTCGGGGTCGCGCACATCGCCGATGAAGAAGCGCAGGATGTGGCCCCATTCCGCCCCCAGCCGCTGCTGCATCTCGTACTGCTTGTACTCGTCGCGGGAGAACACGATCAGCCGGCGCGGCTGGGCGTTGCGCAGCACCGTCTCGATGAAGCGTTGGCCGAAGGAGCCGGTGCCGCCCGTCACCAGGATCGAGGCGCCGTTGAACTGTTCCAGCGCGGTCTTGATCAACGTCTCCGGTGAGACGTTGACGACGCGGCGGGAGGAGCGGCGGCGCGCGGGTGCGGGCTGTTGGACAGTCATGGAGTCCCCTTGGGCGGGCAGCCGTCTTGCTGAGTTCTGCCCTTTCTGTCTAACCCATCGGGAGGAACCATGGCGACAGATTATCGGGGCAAGCTTCGGGCCATGGCCTCCAGCATGTCGTCGAGCGTCTGGCCGGCGCGGGCGTAGAACAGCCGCATCGCCGGAAACCAGGGACGGCGACGGGTGCCCAGCGTGGTCCAGTCCCCCGTCCAGGCCACGCGCCACGTCGGCACGCCCAATGCCGCCGCCAGTTCGCCGGTCGACGTCGGGCCGCTGATCACCAGATCGAGACCAGACATCAGCGCGGCCGTCTCCTCGAAGTCGTTCAGCAGATCGAGGTCGGGCCAACGGTGGATGACAATTCCGAAACGGCGCTCGACATCGCGGATTTCCGCTTCGCAATCGTCGTATTGCAGGCGGACGAAGTGGATGCCCGGCTGCCGCAGCAGCGGCTCCCACTGCTTCAGCCCGGTGTAGGAGTGGCCGCGCCCGCCCGACAGCAACGCCGAGCGCCAGCCGATGCCGATCCTCAGCCCCGGCCCCAAGGCGGCCAGCCGGTCGCGCCAGCGCGCCGCCCGCGCGGGGTCGGCGGCAAGGAAGGCGGGGGCGGCGGGAAAGCTCTCCGGCCCAGGGCGGAAGTATCGCGGCAGCGAGCCCGCCGGTATGTGGCGGTCGACGTTGGCCGGGGTGCGGGTTTCGGCCCGCACGGTGGCTTGGGGAAAGGCGCGGGCGAACAGGGAAACCAGACGCCGGTCGCACTCGATCACCACATGTCCGGCGTGGCGGATCAGGTCGGGATAGCACGAGGCGAACATCAACTCGTCGCCCACCCCCTGTTCGCGCCACACCAGGATGCGCTGGCCCGACGGGCCGTCGCCGCGCCATTCCGGCAGGGGGAACCGGCGGTCGGGCTTGGCCTGACCGGCGGCGAACCGCCAGTCGAACGCGCGCCAGCCCTCGGCCAATTCGCCCCGTGCCAGCAGCATCAGGGCGCGGTTCCAGTGGGCCTTGGCGAAACGGGGTTCCAGGGCGGCGGCGCGGGTATAAAAGGCTTCGGCGGCGGCGAACTCACCCTGGGCCTGATGCAGGGTGCCCAGATTGTTCAGCGCGCGGGCGTGACGGGGGGTGAGGGCGAGCGCCCGGCGCTGGCAGGCCGCCGCCGTCTTGAAATCTCCGCGCTCCTCGTGGACGACGCCCAGGTTGGCGTGGGCGTCGGCATGGCCGGGCGTCAGCGCGATGGCCCGGATATGGCAGATTTCCGCCTCCGCCAGCCGTCCCTGGTCCTTGTAGGCGATGCCCAGCGTGGTATGGGCCTCGGCCAGCTCCGGGGCCAGATCGGTGGCGCGCGACAGGCAGGCCACCGCTTCGGCGGCCCGGCCCAGGCCGATGAGCGCCCGGCCCAGATTGACGTAGGCGTCGGCGTAGTCGGGGCGGAGGTCCAGCGCCACCCGGAACCGTTCGGCGGCCTCGGCGGGGCGGCCCTCGTCGTGCAGGGCGACGCCCAGATTGTTATGGGCGTCGGCCCAGTGGGGCTTGAGATCGATGACGCGGGTATAGAGGTCGATGGCTTGCGTGCGCCGGCCGGCGAGCTGGAGGGTGTCGGCCAGCGCCGACAGCACTTCGGCCTGGGAAGGCAGGCGCGCCAGCGCCGCGCGAAAGCACGGTTCGGCCCCCGCCAGATCGCCGCGTCCGCGCAGCAGGAGTCCCAGGCGGTAGCGGGCCTCGGCGTGGGCCGGGTCAAGCTCCGCCACCCGGCGCAACGCCGCTTCCGCCTCCGCTTCGCGGCCGAGGTCAAGGAGCGAGAGGGCCAGATTATACCGGGCGCCGCAATGCCGGGGGGCGATGTCGAGGGCCTGCCGGCAGGCCTGGGCCGCCGCCTCCGGTTTGCCGGCCTGGTGCAGCGTGGCCGCCAGATTGGCGTAGGCTTCGGCGTAGTCGGGCTGGAGCGCCGTGGCCCGGCGGTAGGCGGATGCCGCTTCCCACAGCTTGTCGGGCGCCTGCCGCCCTTGCGCCGCCAGCAGGTTGCCCAGGCTGTTCCAGGCGGCGGCGAAGGAGGGGACGAGATCCAGTGCCCGGCGCACCCGCACCTCGCTTTCCTCCATCTCGCCCTGTTGGAACAGGGCGACGCCCAGGAGGTGCAGCGCGTCGGCGTGGTCGGGCGACAGGGCCAGGGCCTGACGGTAGAGCGCCTCGGCCTCGGCCAGCCGCCCGGCCTGATGGAGCGCCACGGCCTCGGCCAGCCGCGCTTCGACCTTGGAGGCGGTCGGGGGGGCCTTGGGCGGCGGCGGGCGATGCTTGCGGCTCATCAGCGATCTTGCCTGGGATCTCGACCGAAGCCGGTCACCGAAGGATCAGGACTCGGCCCCGGCGGCGCTTGGCGCCCTGGCCTTGCCGGTGTCCGGCTTGAACAGCTTGCGGCAGATCTTGAGCGCCCGGTAGTAGTTTCCTTCGCCCACCAGCTGGGCGATCTCGTCCAGGGACTTGGCGGCGTCGGCGCGGGTTTCGCGGGCCTCGGCCAGAATGCTTTCAAAGCGCGTGAGGTTGAGCGCGGTATCCTCGGGGAAGATGTAAATCAATTGAATGATGAAATAGAGTTTCTTTTCCACGCAGTCGATCAACTCCTCCTTGAGGATTTCCCGGCCGCGCAGAAAATTGACGGTATTGTAAAGGTATAAAACACCCGGACGATCTCCCGCGCCGACTACGGCACCATTGATGATGATTTTTTCGTCGGGGCGAAGAACGACTTTGAGGGGCATGAACGCGATCCTTCGGGCGGGGAGCGGGCCGATACAGGCTGAGCCGAAGTCGTGATCTTAATAGAGTTCGCGGGCGGCGGCTAGTGAAGCCGCCGCCCGCTCGCCCCTTGTTACCGGAACTCCAATCCCGCTTAGAACAGCCGCAGGATGGCCTGTTGCGACTGGTTGGCCATGCTGAGGGCGATGGTGCCGAGCTGCTGCCGGGTTTGCAGCATCAGCTGGTTGGCGCCTTCCTCGTTCTGGTCAGCCAGGGTCAGCTTGTTGGAACCTTCCACCAGCACGTCCGAGAATTCCTTGGTGAAGGTTTCCCGGGTCGTGACGATGTTCAGGTTGGTCGACAGCGACTGCGAGGCGGCGCGCAGAGCACCCTTCGCGTGTTCGATGCCGGCCACCGCCTTGTCGATGTCCGAGCGGTCCACCCAGTCGTTCTGCGCCGCGTCAAGACGCAGGCCCTGGCCGTCCGTCGTCACGTTCTGCGAGACAACCGTGATGCTGTTCGAGTTGTTCTCGTTGAACTGGACGGTCAGGTCGTTCGAGGTGTTGGCATCCGACACCTGGACGCTGGTGATGCTGGCCTGCTGCTGGCCTTGGGCGGCGGCCTTGATCGTCTTCTCGTCGATCGTCATGCGGACGGTGCCGCTGTCGAAGGCGAACGAGTTCTCGCCGTTGGCCAGTTTGCCCAGGCCACGCTGGCTGTTGCCGTCACGGGTGACGGTGGTGCCGGCGAGGTTGGTGGCCGTGATCTTGATGTCGACGTTCTTCTCGATCGACGACATGCCGTTGCCGCCGTTCACCGCCGTTTCCATCAGCTTGCGGTCGACGGTGAAAGACACCGTGGCGCCCGAAGCGAAGGTTTCGCTGATCTGCTTGAACTGGGCGTTCTCAGCGGTCGAGCTGACGGTGAAATCACCACGCTCCTGCGTGCCGGCGATCGTGAGGGTGCCGGCGGTCGCATCGGCGCTGACGCTCACGCCAGAAACGTTCGTGCCCATCTGAGTCGACAGATTCTGCGCGATCGTCCCGGCGTCGTCGCCTTCCTGAGCCTCGTAGACGAAGCTCTGGCCGGCTACCGCCACCGTGAAGGTATCACCCTTCTCGATGGTGCCGCTGAAGCTCACGTTGGCCGTCTTGCCGGTGCTCGAGGTCGACGGAATCGTTACCGCCGTCTCGGCCTTCTGGCTGTTGTCGAAGTACTTGACCGTGCGCGACTCCGTGCCATCGCTGATGGTGAAGGTCCGCTCACGACCGGCCACGCCGCGGGTTTCGATGGTGACGTCCGAGAAGCTGCCCAGCGTGCCGTTCAGCTCACCGCCAACCGACAGCGAGGTCAGGCCACGATCCTGCTCCGCCTTCGAGATGTCGGCGGTGTTGCCCGAGATCGCGGCGCTGCCCTCCACCTTGACCGTGTAGGTGTCTTGCGACACGACGTTCGAGGTGCGGGCGTTGTCGACACCGACGATGCTGTTGGCCTGGCCACGGCTCTCCGACGTGGAGTCGAGACGCAACCCGTTGCCCGACAGCATGTTCTTGCCGGCATAACCGCTGTCGCCAGCGATCTTGTCGATCTGGGCCTTGATGGTGTTGAACTGCTGGGCCAGCGTCTTGCGGGTCTGCATCGAAGCCGCATCGTTGCCCAGGGCGCCGAAGGCGGCGGTGGTCAGACCGCGAGCCTGTTCGACCAGGGATTCGATCGCCGAAATACCCTTGTCGCCAGCCTTGATGGTGTTGATGGCCTGGCCCATGGCGTCCTTCAGGGCGGTCAGGTCGCCGGCCCGCTGGTTCAGTCCCTTGGCCGCGAAGAAGGCGGTCGGGCCGTCCAGAGCGCTGTTGATCTTGTTGCCCGTCGACAGAGCCTGTTGGGTGCGGTCCATCCTCGATTGCGTCGACTGCAGGAGCAGCAGGTTGCTACGCATGGTGGCCGTCAGGCCGACATCACTCACAGACATGATACGCACTCCTTTGGAGTTCCGGTGAGCCGGCGCCGGGGGTTCTTTTTGCGCCGGGAGCAGCCATTTGGTCGCTCGATCAAAAAGGGTAGCAATTGCCGTGCCGAAAACCCGGGCGGCAGAAAATGCCGGAAATCCTTGCCGGATGGATGCCGCCGGGCGGAGCGAGGGGGAAAAATCTGCCGGAGCTAGGCAAAATTCGCCCGGAAGGCGGCAAGAACTTCCGGGCGTTCGGGAAAAATTTGCCCTATCCCCGGTTTCACCGGCCCTGTGATCCGGCGCACCAGCGCCGCCACAGCAGCCGGCAGGCGCCCTCCATCTGACGGGCGAAGCCGGCGGCGTCGAGCAGCGGCGATCGGGCAAGACGCTCGCGCATTTCCAGCCGCAAGGCGGACAGCCGGCGGTGGTCGGAGGCCAGGGCGGCGGCCAGGGCCACGTAGTCCTCGGGCGTGGGCGCCACCAGTTCGGGAAGGCCGGCGCGGGTCAACAGGCTGACGCCGACGCGGCCGGCATGGCGGTCGCCGGCCAGCGCCACCACCGGCACGCCCATCCACAACGCCTCGCAGGTCGTCGTCGTGCCGTTGTAGGGGAACGGGTCGAGCGCCACGTCCACCCCGGCGTAAAGGGCCAGGTGACCGGCGGGATGCGCGGTCCACGGCAGAATTTCGATGCGCTCCGCCGCGATGCCGTGGCCGGCGAACAGGGCCAGGATGCGGTCGCGGGTGGCGGGATCGCCGAGCGGCATGCTCTTCAGCGCCAGCCGCGCCCCCGGCACCCGCCGTAACACGGCCGACCACAGGGCGACCACCTCGGGCCGCATCTTGTTCAGGTTGTTGAACGACCCGAAGGTGACGGGAGCGCCGGTCAGGCACGGCGGCGCCACCACCCGGGGGGCGTCGCCGGGCGGGGTGTAGCACAGGAAGCCGCGTGGCAGGCGCACCAGGGTTTCGGTATGGAAGCGGTCGGCTTCTCCCTCCGGGTCGGCCAGGGCGTCGGTGAGGCGGTAGCCGATGGAGGTCAGGCCGGTGGTGTTGGGATAGCCCAGCCACGTCACCTGCACCGGCGCCGGCTTTTGCGCGAACGCCAGCAGCTTGTGGTCGGCGAAGTGCCCGGCCATGTCGATAAGGATGTCGATGCCGTCGCCGCGCACCTGCCCGGCCAGCCGCGCCTCGGGCCAGCCCGATACGTTGACCCAGCGGTCGGCGAGCGCCCGGATGCGGTCGGAATAGGCGTCGGGGCTCTTGAGGCTGGCGTAGCAGGTGATCTCCACCTGGGAAGGATCGCGATGCTCGACCAGCGGCAGGAAGAAGAAGGCGCAGGAGTGGCGTCGGAAATCGGGGGAGTAGTAGCCGACCTTGAGGCGGCGCTCCGGATCGGCGGAGTGGGCGTGCGGCCGGGCCAGGGCGGCGAGCGGCCGGCAGTGGCGCGCGTCGAACGCCCGATGAGCGGCGAACACGCGCTCCCGCGACACGTCCGACAGGTAGTTGAGATTGATGATGAGATTGCTGTGCGCCGGAGCCAGATCGGGCTGGAGGGTGAGCGCCCGATGGAAGGCGGTCTGGGCCTCCTCCCCCCGAGCTTGGCTGAACAGGGCATTACCATAGTTGCTCCAGCACTCGGCGTAGTCGGGGGCGAGCCGCAGGGCCGTCTCGAAGGCCAGGATGCCGTCGCCCAGCCGCCCGCCGGCCAGCAGGCTCTGGGCGTAATTGTTCCAGGCCTCCGCATACCCCGGCCGCATCGCCAGCGTCTGGAGGAAGGCGGCGATGGCGCCCTTGACCCGGCCCTGAGCCTGGAGGGCCGAGGCAAGGTTGTTGAGGCATTCGGCTTCCCTCGGGTCAAGGGCCAGCGCCGCGCGGTAGGCGGCGATGGCCTCCTCCGGCCGCCCCTGCCCTTGCAGGATGTTGCCCAGGTTCTTGAGCGCCAGCACCTGATCGGGCTTGAGCGCGATGGCGGCGCGGTAGGCCGCTTCCGCCTCCGCCAGCCGCCCCCGCGCGGCCAGGGCGTTGCCCAGGTTGTACCAGGCTTCGGGAAAGTCCGGCTGGGCGGCGACGGCGCGGCCGATGAGCGCGGCGGCGCGGGCGTCGTCGCCGCGCCGCCGCGCCAGGAGCCCCAGAAGATGCAGCGCCTCGGGCAACTCCGGCGCCGCGCGCAACACCTGGAGATAGCACGCCTCCGCCCGGTCGAGCCGGTCGGCCCTGTGGTGCTCGAAGCCCTGAGCCAGGATGGCGCCGATGGTCGCCATCATCCGATGATCTTGCCCTCGAAGACGGACCGGCCCTGGCGGTCCTCCACCTCGATCACCCAGACGTCGGGATCGAAGCGGACCTGGCGTTCGATGTAGCGGTCGGCCTCGGCCTCGGCGACGGGCTCGGGTCCGGTGGCTCGCGACCAGACGAGATCGTCGCCGCCGTCCTGGCGCACCTGGACCAGCACCGTGCAGCCGTGCTCCAACCGGTTCAGTTTGAGGATGACGGTGCCGCGCTCGCGGTCGCCGCGCCGCGCCACCACCACGGGGATACCCTGGAGGTTGGCGGTGCGCAGGTGCGCGGAAACCCAGAGATGGGTAGGCAGGCGGGTCACGAGGGGACTCCCGGAGCAGGACTGGTTCGGCACTGTAGCGGAATCCGACCGCCGCCGCGTCAAGCGATAAGCGCCTCCCCCCCCCTTGCGGTCGATCAGTTCGGCACTGTAACGGAAACCGGCTGCGACCCGCGATAGATGGTGATGGTGCGGCCGCCTCCGCCCCTGCTCCCGTCCCCGCCGGCCGCCCCCGCCCCGTCGCCCTTGACGATCGAACGCAGCGCGCCGGAGAAATCGAGGTCGCGGGTGAAGGAGTTGGCCGCCGGGAGAGCGGGCGGGGCGGCCTTGGCGTCGGCGACCCGCGTCGGCGCCTCGGTTTCGCCCGCCGGGCGCAGCACCAGCACCAGTTCACCCATGCTGGCGGCCACCGACAGCATTTCGGACTCCTTCGGCGAGGCTTCCAGGGTGGCGGTGCTGCCGGCCTGGGGCAGGCCGGTTTCGGGGTTCAGCGCCGCCTCGATCGACAACACCCGCACGTTGCGGGCCACCGTCTCGGTGAAGGTGCGCTTGGTCAGGGCGGCGCTCGGCGACTTCTCCTCGACGATGCCGGTGTAGAGCACGTCCACCCGGTCGCCCGGGGTGATGAAGCCGGACACCGCCGTCTGCGGCTTGATGGCGACGCTGACGGCGCGCAGGCCCGGCCGCAACGCCAGCGGCACGAAACGGGCCTCGGACGGGCGGACCACGGCTTCGCGCGGGATCGGCGACCCGGATGCCATGCCCGTGGCGACCAGCGCGCCGCGCAGGCTGCGGGTGTCGTCGTCACTGCCCATGACATGGAGATCGGCGTCGATGCCGGGCACGGCTCGCCACGCGAGGTCGGCGTCGGACAGCAGCGCTCCCGGCGCGATATCCCGCGCCGCCACCAGCACGCGGGCGTGCCTTTCCCGCTCGGCCTTCAACAGCGGGCTGATATCGACGTCGCGGGTGGTGGTCGGGGGAGGAAGGTCATCGGCGACCCCGCTGAAAGCCGAGCGCAAGGCAAAGGACAGGACTCCCATCTGGCGGCCGAGAAAGATCGTCTCGGCCTGGGGCGGGGTGACGGCCAGGGTGACGGTCTTGCCCACCTTGGCGCCGCCCTTGTCGTCGGTCTTCAGGTTCTGGTCGATGGCCAGCACGCGGACATCGCGGACGATGGTTTCGCTGACGCCGCTGCCCCTGGCGGATTCACCGTCGGTGGTGGCGGCGGTCAGCTTGTGGGAGAGGATGACGTCCACCCGGTCGCCCGGCTGGACGAGACCGGCCAGCGCCTGGGAGTCGTCCACCTTGAGGGTGACGGCCCGTTCCCCTTCCTCCAGGATCGCCGCCAGGAAGCCCTTGGAATCACGGCGCACCAGCTTGCCGTCGGTCACCGGCTCGCCGGCGAACAGCGCCTGACGCGCCGCCGATTCCACCAGCTTGTCCAGCGCGTCGGGGCGGCCCTGGCGGGTGATGTAGGCGGCGTTGAGCGAGGCTTCGGGCCACGGTTGCCACGCCAGGGTGCGGCGGGTGACGATGCCGCCCAGCGGTACCGGCGCCGTTATCACCAGCACCTCGGTGGAGCGCACCATGGCCGCCTGCTGCCGGCTTTCGGCCTCCAGCGAGGCCTTCTGCTGGACGAGATAGCGGTTGACCATCACGCCGGACAGGATGGCCACCACCAGGGCTCCGGCGATGAGCGCGATCCGCATCATGATGGGTCTCCTGATATGAATGTCAGCCAACGACGGCGGCGACGGCGCGGTCGATCTGCACCAGCCCGCCCAACCCCAGCGCCACCCCGTAAGGCACGCCCTGGTCGCGCCGGTGCAGCCGCTCCGCCCAGGCGATCCGCGCCAGTCCCGCCGGCAGCGCCACGGCGCGGAAGACCAGCAGGAGAGCCGTGAAGGCACCGCCGGCGATCGCCACCGTCAACAGGTAGGCGGGCAGGCCGCTCCAGCCGAACCACAGGCTGACGGCGCCCAGGAACTTCACGTCGCCGCCGCCCCACAGGCCGATGGCGAACAGCACGAACGCCCCGGCGAACGCCGCCAGCGCCGCGGTGACGTGGCTGCCCAGCAGCGCCAGGGGGCTGTAGTCCGGGCCGCCGCCGGTAAGAAGACCGGCGGCGGCCAGCAGAACAAGCATGACGGACAGGGTATCGGGGATCTCGAAGGTCGCGATGTCCCACAGCATCGCGACCGCCAGGACCAGGGCGAAGAGGGCCGTCAGGATCATCGGGCCGTCCATGGGAGCCTCCTTCGGGCGGTGGCCCGCCGTGATCCGTTCCCAGGGCGGCCCCGGCCCTCGCGTCCGCTTACTTCAGGCCGTTGGAGACGTTGGTGAACATGGTGTTCAGGTCGGTGCCGACGGTGCTCAGCACGGTCACGATGGCGATCGCGATGCCGGCGGCGATCAAGCCGTACTCGATGGCCGTGGCACCACGGCGGTCACGCAGCAGGCTCTCGGCCTTCACCAGAAACTTCGTCATGGTTGCTCTCCTTCTAAGACGGGCACGAAAGCGTTCTTCCATGCCGCTGATTGCGCTTCTTGATTGTTCGCTCGACGTATTGGTTCGTCAAGTCTGAAGTGGTAACTCGTATTCGCGTCTTCTGAGCACAGAATATCCCATCCCCCGCAGGGCGCTGTGATCCAGGTCACAGGAGGGAATTTAAAGGCGGGCACAGAAACTTACGAAAACGATCGGAAGACGCCAAACAGCGCACCGGCACCGGCGGTTTCTTTCCGGCGCCCTTTCCCCTCCTGGCCGCACGGGTCCCCTTCTGAAAGCGGAAGGGAGAAGGCGGGCTGCCATCGCAGGGTGAAGAAGCGGCGCCGGGTGCCGCCACCGATGTTGGCGCGCGTTTCTTACAAGTTAGCCAAAATCCTTGACGACGGGTATGAAGTGGCCTGACTCTGACCGGCATCGATCGCCACACCACCCGAGCGGACGCACCATGCTGGACAGGTCAGCGCAGACGATGGCAGGCCTCGTCGAGACGGAAACCGGCAGCGGGCTGGCCGTCTGCCCGGTGCTGGCCGACCTGCCGGCCGAGGCGATCGCCTCGCTGGAGACGGCGTCGCGCTGGCTCAAGGTGCCGGCCGAAACCATGGTGGTGCGCCACGACGATCCGTCGGACGCCGTCTACTTCATCGTCTCGGGCGCGGTCCGGGTGTTCTTCCGCACCCGCGAGCAGCACGAGGTCAGCTTCGCCCAGATCGGCCCCGGCGGGGTGTTCGGCGAACTGGCCGCCATCGACGGGCTGGGCCGCTCGGCCGATGTGGTGACGGTGGAGGACTCGGTGCTCGCCGCCTGCCCGCGCGAGGCGTTCGTCGAGGCGTTGCAGCGCTACCCCAAGCTGACCTTCGGCATTCTGGTGAAATTCGCCAACATCATCCGCCAGTCCGACCGGCAGGTGATGCGTTTCGCCTCGCTGTCGGCGACCCAGCGCGTGTACCTTGAGATGCTGCGTCTGGCGGTGCCCGACGTCAGCGGCGACGGCACCTGGGTCTTGAGCCCGGCGCCGTTGCACAAGGATATCGCCAGCTGGGCCGGCACCACCCCCGACGTGGTCGGCCGCGCCATCGGCAACCTGATGCGCGGCGGCATCCTGCGCCGCCAGGGCGGCGACCTCCAGGTGATGGACCGCACCCGGCTGGAAACCCTCGCCCACATGGAAAACCCGCCCGAGGAGACGGGGGCGGCGGATTAAGCCTCAGCCGCCTTTTCCGGTGCGGCGCAACTCCTCCAGGAAACGGATGTTCTCGCGCACGGTTTCGCGCACCCCCGGCCGGTCGGTCGGCTGCGCTGCCGCCTGACGCAGCAGCCGCAAGCCTTCCTCCAGGTCGCCGGCCATCGCCCGCGACAGACCCAGGTCGTTGAGCACCACCGGGTTGCCGGGCGACAGTTCCAGCGCCCGGCGGTAGGCGGCGGCGGCCTCGTCCCAGCGTTCCAGCCGATCGTAGGCGATGCCCAGCGTTTCGGCCACACGCCAGTCCTGGGGCGCCATCCCCGCCGCCTCTTTCAACGGCGGCAGCGCCCGCTCGGCCTGCCCCGAGGCGAGCAGCACCCGGCCGCGCTCCAGCAGCAGGTCGGCGCGCGGGCCCGTCTCCTTCAGCGTCTCATCGATGGCGGTCAGCGCGGTGTCGGTGCGGCCCAGGGCACGCAGGTTGCGCGACAGGCCGAGCGTCGCCTCGACGTTGCCGGGCTGGCCGTCGCGCAAGGCCGCGTACTGCTGGGCGGCCGTGGCGTAGTCGCGGGCGTCCTCGGCGTTGCGGGCGGTGGCGGCGACGTAATCGTCGAGCCGGGCCAGGGCCGGCGACGTCGACGGCGCCGTGGTCTGGCAGGCTGTCAGGATCAAAGCCAGCAAGAGGGCGGCGGGGTGAGGCATGGCGGTGACTCCGGGTGAGAGTTAAGCCTTCGGTAACCTTGCCCGCCTTACCAAGAACGGAATAGCCCGAAAGAAGGATCGATCCGCCTTGGACGCGTTTTTCTCCGCGACGGCGGCGCGGCTTGGCCGCCTCCGGGCCGTCGGCCTCGCCCTGCTCGTCGGCCTCGCGCTCTTCGTCCTGCCGGCTTTCGCGGCCCCGGCCGACGCCGCCGAGCAGTCGATCACCCTGTCCATGACCAAGGCGCGGTCGTTCGACCTGCCGGTGGACGTGCGCGACGTGCTGATCGCCAACCCCGACATCGCCGACGTGGTGGTGAAATCCTCGCGTCAGGTCTACGTCATCGCCAAGGCGGTCGGCGACACCAACGCCTTCTTCCTCGACGAGGGCGGCAACCAGGTCCTCAAGCTCGACATCCGGGTCGAGGCCGATCTGCGCGCCGTGCGCGAGGCGATCGGCACCTTGATGCCCGACGCCGACATCGAGGTCCGCGCCGTCAACCAGAACATCGCGCTGGTCGGCACCGTGGGGTCGGCGGTGGCGGCCGAGAACGCCCGCGCCATCGCCCGACGCTTCGTCGCCGGCGACAACAACGTCATCAACATGCTGAAGGTGTCGGGCAGCCAGCAGGTGGTGATCCGCGTGCGGGTGGCCGAGGTGCGGCGTACCGTCGCCAAGAAGCTGGGCGTCAACCTGCTGGCCCAGGACGGCGGCCGCTTCTCCTTCCAGACCTTCGGCGGCGGCGTCACCAACACCTTCGGCCAGATCGCCCACCGGGGCGCCACCTTCGGGCTGGAGAACCTGGAGGTCGCCGTCCAGGCGCTGGAAAAGGACGGCCTGTTGAAGACCCTGGCCGAGCCCAACCTGACGGCGTTGTCGGGCGAGAACGCCTCGTTCCTGGCCGGCGGCGAATTCCCGGTGCCGGTGGGCCGCTCCGAGGACGAGCGCGGCACCACCGTCACCATCGAGTTCAAGCAGTTCGGTATCGGCCTCAACTTCACGCCGGTGGTGCTGGACGGTGGGCGCATCTCGCTGCGCATCGCCACCGAGGTGTCGGAGCTGTCCACCGAAGGGGCGATCCGGCTCAGCGATCTGGTGATCCCGGCGCTGGCGGTGCGTCGCGCCAACACCACGGTCGAAATTCCGTCCGGCGGCAGTCTGGTGCTGGCGGGCCTGCTCAACAACCGCATGACCAACGAGATCAACGGCCTGCCGTTCCTGGCCGACATCCCGGTGCTGGGCGCCCTGTTCCGCAGCCCGCAGTTCCAGCGCGACGAAACCGAGCTGGTGGTGATCGCCACCCCCTACATCGTCTCCCCGACCGCGCCCGACCGGCTGGCGCTGCCCACCGACGGCTTCGCCCCGGCCAGCGACATCGACCTCTTCCTTTTCGGCCGTCTCTACTCGCGCTACGCTGATCCGGCCAAGGCCCCGCCGCCGCCGACCGACCGGCCGGTCGGCTACATCATGGAGTGAGACTCGTGACGCTGCCGCGCCATCCGTTGCGTCTTCTCGCCCTGGGGGGGGCTCTGGCGCTCGCCGCCTGCGCCGAGGTGCCGCGGGACCGCTATCCGCCGCCCCCGGCCCACACCATCCTGGTGATGCCCCGGCCCGCCTCGTTGACGGTGCCCGGCGTGGGTCCGAGCGGGCGGCTCGATCCCGCCGACCGCGAGCGTGCCGCGGTCTTCCTGGAGAGCTATCGGGAACGGGCGCGCGGGCCGCTCAGCCTGTCCGTCACCGGCCTCGATCCGGCGGCGGCCCGGCGCACCACCGAGGCGCTGACCAGGCTGGCGCGGCGCCACGGCGTGCCGGCCACCGCCATCGCCGCCACGGCGTCGGCCGCCGGGACCCCGGGCGCTACCCTGGGCTACACCGACTTCGTTGCCGTCCCGCCCGAATGCGGGGGCGAGGTGGGGACGATATACGACCCCGACAACGCCGTGTCGCTCAACCACGGTTGCGCCCTCCAGCGCGATCTGGCCGCCATGGTCGCCAGCCCCGCCGATCTCGTTTCGCCCCGCTCCGCATCCCCGACCGACGGGGCGCGGGTGGCCCGGGTCATCGACGCCTATCGCCAGGGCCAGAACACGTCGGCGCAGCATTCGACCGGGTCCGCCGCCGTTTCCAGCGTCACCGGGGCGCTGAAATAACCCGCTGGAGGCCGCTATTCTCCGCCTGACCGTCCACGCCTTCACCGTCGCCCCCGATACCGCCGGCCTGATCGCCGACGCCCTTGCCGACCGGCGGCTGGCCCGGCTGGAGCCGCGCCGCTTCGACGGCTCGCTGGAGGAGGCGCGCGCGCTGTACGCCGCCGGTCCCTCGGCCTCGCTCCTGCTGGTCGAGGTCGACGGCGGGGGGGATCTGCTGGCGCGGGTGGACGCGCTGGCCGAAGTGTGCGAGCCCGGCACCAACCTGATCCTGCTGGGCGCGGTCAACGATATCGAGATCTACCGGGCGCTGACGCGTCGGGGGGTGGCCGATTATCTGGTGCTGCCGTGCGCGCCGGCCCGCCTCGTCGAAGCGATCCTGGAGCTGTACGCCGACCCCGCCAAGGCGCCCAAGGGGCAGGCCATCGCCGTCATCGGCGCGCGCGGCGGCGCCGGCGCCTCCTCGCTCGCCCACAATCTGGCCCATGTCCTGGCGAAGCCGGAAGGCTCCGACGCGCTGCTGGCCGATCTCGATCTCGCCTTCGGCTCGGCCGATCTGGCCTTCAACGTCGAGACCACCAGCGGCATCCGCAACCTGCTGGCCGATCCCGAGCGCATCGACGAGGTGTTCATCCAGCGCTTCGCCGCGCGGCTGGGCGACCGCCTGCACCTGCTGGCCGCCCCGGCGCTGCTCGACGCCGACGTGCGCGTCGACGCCCGCGCGCTGGAGGCCGCCGTGGACGCCATGCGCCAGCATGTCCGCCACGTCGTCCTCGACCTGCCGCACCAGTGGAACGAGTGGGTGCGCCAGACCCTGCGGCAGGCCGATCAGGTGGTGATCGTCACCACCGGCGACTTGGCCGGTGTGCGCAACGCCCGCAACCTCCTGGACGTCGCCGC
>NZ_DASPMG010000345.1:0-20334 GCF_035627195.1 Azospirillum sp. | reverse complement strand
TCGAGCAGGATCAGGTCGAATTCGGTGCCGCCCTGGCACAGATCGCGCACCTCATCGAACGTGCTGGCCTCGAAGAACGTCATATCTTCCTGGAACTGCACCAGGAGGCGGCGCAGACCATCACGGAACAGCAGATGGTCGTCGGCAATAAGTACGTTCATCGATGAGCCTTCCGCGCCCGATTGGAACAATTTGTTGCGCGTCACCCCAGTTGGGCAGGCAATCAGGGGCAATCAGTCGAGGTAAATTCGAACTACTTTCATCTATTAATGCTGCTGTGCGAAATCGGTAAAGTGCGCTTTTGGTCTTACGTCGGCTCACATAGAACGGAAGGGAGGGTGATGCTGCCGAAAGAGACGGCTTCCTCTTCCAATGGCCGGTTGCCCACAGGGAAAGGGCGGGGCGCAAAACCAGCGCGTCCCCCGCCCGCGCCGGGCGGCGCGGGCGGGGGACGGAAACCGCGGTGCCTTTATGCCCGTGGTCAGGCCATCGAGGCGCCGACCCGCGCGGCGTCGGCCGGCTGGTCGCCGATGCCGTTGTTGAGCGCCCAGATGGCGGCCTGCGTGCGGTTGGAGGCGTTGATCTTGCGCAGCAGGCTCTTCAGGTGGACCTTCACCGTCGCCTCGGTGATGTTCAGGTGGTTGGCGATCATCTTGTTGCTGTTGCCGTTCAGCAGGCAGCGCAGGATCTGCACCTCGCGCTGCGACAGGCCCTTGCGGCGGGCCGGCACCTCGGCGCCGATCTCCTCCGCGCGGCCGGAGACCAGCAGCTCGGCCAGATGCGTCGGGAACACCTTCTCGCCCATCATGACCAGGCGCAGCGACTGCATCAGCGCCTCGCAGGCGATGTCCTTCATCAGGTAGCCGTCGGCGCCGGCGCCGAGCGCCCCCGACAGGCGGCGGGTGCACAGCTCGCTGGTCAGGATCACGATGCGGATCTCCGGGAACTGGGCCCGCAGGCCGCGCATCGCTTCGACTTCCTCATCGCCGCCGCTGGCAAGGTCGATCAGGATCAGGCTGGGACGCACGCCGGCGTTTTCGACCGCCGGCACGCCGTCGCGCAGGGTGCCGGCCTCGCCGACCACCCTGAAGGGCGAGCTCTCGAAGAGCCGCTTCATGCCTTCGCGGAAGAGCTTGTTCGAATCGATGAGGAAAACGTTCACGGGATCCATTGTCTCTACCCGCCTCTGCTTTGGTTCACAATGTGTGCGTCTTGCGACGCTTCGGGGGTGATCCCGGGCCGTCCGGTGGTGCGCGGTGCGCTTGCCCTTCCGAGCCGGGGGAGTACGTTTCGAGGGTGAACGTAACCCATAATTGGGCGACAGAAAATTTCTCAAAGGTAACATTCTGCGGTTGCGATGGTCATAGGCCCTAAGACAAGACCAGACGAAGTTACTGTATGAAGATTCTTCGCCTTCATCTGTAGAGTAAATCGATGGATCCCATAATGAACGAAGGGAAATATCTTTGCCTGTTGGGGGCGGAGTGCGGCGCTGCTGGTTGGCTATTTTAAGACTGCGGCGATAGGCCATTGGGGCGAGGCTCGGCCGGGCGGCTGAGCCACATACCGGGCTATGGATGTCGGCCCACGCCGATCGGATCTGCCGATCGGATCCGCCGATCGGGTATGCGCTGGGGGAGGGTGGCGATCAGGGCTTCGGCGGCGCCTCGGCTGTGCTATATACGTTCCCCATGTCCGATCCCTATTCCTATGACGATCCGCTGAGCCACGCCGCGCCGCCGCCCCCGCCGACGGCCCGTTTCGCCTACCTGGACGGGCTGAACCCGACCCAGCGCGAGGCGGTGGAGGCGCTGGACGGCCCGGTGCTGGTGCTGGCCGGGGCCGGCACCGGCAAGACGCGCGTGCTCACCACGCGCCTCGGCCACCTGCTGATGACGCGGCGCGCGGCCCCCTTCCAGATCCTGGCGGTGACCTTCACCAACAAGGCCGCCCGCGAGATGCGCGAGCGCGTGGCGGCCCTGGTGGGCGTGGAGCCGGAGGGCTGGTGGCTGGGCACCTTCCACGCGCTGGCCGCGCGCATCCTGCGCAAGCACGCCGAGCTGGTGGGGCTGAAGTCCAACTTCACCATCCTCGACACCGACGACCAGATCCGCCTGATCAAGCAGCTCCTTGAGGCGGAGAACGTCGACACCAAGAAATGGCCGGCGCGGCAGGTCCTGGGCGTCATCGAGCGCTGGAAGGACCGCGGCCTGACGCCCGAAAAGCTGGCCGAGTCCGATGGCGGCGACATGGCCGGCGGCCGCGTGGTGGCGCTGTACCGCGCCTACCAGGACCGGCTGCGCACGCTGAACGCCTGCGACTTCGGCGACCTGCTGCTGCACAACCTGTCCGTCTTCCAGCAGCACCCGGACGTGCTGGCGGAATACCACCGCAAGTTCCGCTACATCCTGGTCGACGAATACCAGGACACCAACGTGGCACAGTACTTGTGGCTGCGCATATTGTCTTCGGCAAATAAAAATATATGTTGTGTTGGTGATGAAGATCAGTCGATTTATGCTTGGAGAGGCGCGGAAATCGGAAATATACTTAGGTTCGAGGCCGACTTCCCCGGCGCCAGGATCGTGAAGCTGGAGCAGAACTACCGTTCCACCGGGCACATCCTGGCCGCGGCGTCGGGCCTGATCGCCAACAACAAGGGGCGCTTGGGCAAGACGCTGTGGACGCAGGCCGACGGCGGCGACAAGGTGCGCGTCAAGGCCGTGTGGGACGGCGAGGAGGAGGCGCGCTGGGTCGGCGACGAGATCGAATCGCTCCAGCGCCTGGGCGTGCCGCTGGGGCACATGGCGGTGCTGATCCGCGCCGGCTTCCAGACCCGCGAGTTCGAGGAGCGGTTCATCACGCTGGGCCTGCCCTACAAGGTGATCGGCGGCCCGCGCTTCTACGAGCGGCAGGAGATCCGCGACGCCATGGCCTACCTGCGCGTCGTGCAGACGCCGGAGGACGACCTGGCCTTCGAGCGCATCATCAACGTGCCCAAGCGCGGCATCGGCCCGGCCGCCCTGCAGACGCTGAACCAGTGCGCCCGCGCCCGCGGCATTCCGCTGGCCGAGGCCGGCTGGATGCTGACCGAGACGGACGAGTTCAAGCCCAAGGTGCGCAGCACCATCCGCGGGCTGCTGCAGGACTTCTTCCGCTGGCGCGGTCTGGCGCAGACCATGCCGCACACCGAGCTGGCGCGCCAGATCCTGGACGAGTCCGGCTACACCCGCATGTGGCAGGAGGACAAGTCGCCCGAGGCACCCGGCCGGCTGGAGAACCTGAAGGAACTGATCACCGCCATGGCGGAGTTCGAGAACCTCGGCGGCTTCCTCGAACACGTCAGCCTCGTCATGGAGAACGCCGAGGCGTCGGGGGCCGAGCAGGTCACGCTGATGACGCTGCACGGCGCCAAGGGCCTGGAGTTCGACATCGTCTTCCTGCCCGGCTGGGAGGAGGGCGTGTTCCCCAACCAGCGCGCCCTGGACGAGACCGGCATCGCCGGGCTGGAGGAGGAGCGGCGCCTCGCCTACGTCGGCATCACGCGGGCGCGCAAGCGCGCCTACATCAGCCACGCCGCCAACCGCCGCCTTTACGGCAGCTGGGTCAGCGCCATCCCCTCCCGCTTCGTGGAGGAACTGCCGCCCGCCGACATCGAGACGGAGGCGGCAAGCGGCCTGTTCGCCGGGGGTGGGATGGGCGGCGGCATGCGCGAGGCGCCATCCTTCTTCAAGACCACGCAGCGCCAGCCGCCGGCCCCGCGCGGCGTGACGCTGGAGGGCACCGCCTACCACGTCGAGCCGCGCGCCCGCCCGACCACCGGCTTC
Source organism: Azospirillum sp. (assembly GCF_035627195.1). Classification (GTDB taxonomy): domain Bacteria; phylum Pseudomonadota; class Alphaproteobacteria; order Azospirillales; family Azospirillaceae; genus Azospirillum. The sequence continues at coordinate 16,507 of NZ_DASPMG010000345.1, read as the reverse complement.
GCCAAAGGTGCCCGCGTCTTCCACCAGAAGTTCGGCTACGGCACGGTGGTCGCCATCGACGCCGACAAGCTGGAGATCGAGTTCGACCACTCCGGCCCAAAGAAGGTGATGGACGCCTTCGTCGTCCCGGCCGAACAGGCGGGGTGAGCGGGAGAGGTTTTGAGACACGGATGGACACGGATGCCGGCTGAAGCCGGCGCACGGATACACACGGATTTTTGTTTCTCTTCATCCGTGCCAAATCCGTGTCCATCCGTGTCTCCTGTTTTTCTTTCCCATCCGCGACGTCATGGGAATAGGTGCGGCATTCCGTACCCGCGTGACGGCCATCACAGCGAATCCGGTTGATCCCGGGCAATTTCGGGTCGCAGAATCGGCCGTGGACGGGAGGACGCCGCATCGTGTTCAAGGGGAGCGCATCGTACGAGGTGCATGTCTGCCAGGAAGGGCGCTGGCGGATTGAGGCGTCCTTCACCGAGGAGCAGGCGGCGCTGTCCTGCGCCCGCGTGCAGCTCGTCGGGCACGGTATCCAGGAGGTGAAGGTCTACAAGGCGCGCTCGCTGGCCGGGCTGGCGATCCAGACCGTGATCTTCCAGCGCAAGGTGCCGGAGGTGAAGAACAAGCCCCTCGGCCTCGCCGGCTCCCCTGACGGCGCGCCGTTCTGCACCACGGTGGTGGACCTCTATGGTTTCGACAGCCGCGTCGTCGTCGGCCGCATGCTGCGCCAGTTCCTCGACAAGTTCCGCATCACCCAGACCGAGCTGCTGCACGGCTGGACCTACGCCCGCAAGCTGGACGAGCAGGGCACGCTGATCGGCGCCGCCGTCCACGCCGTGGCCCGCCACCACGCCGACCTGGGCAAGGCCGACGCCAAGGTGCGGGTGAAGCAACTGCGCGTCCTGGTCGATCAGGCGATGGGCAAGGCGCGCGACTTCGCCGCCGAGCGCAAGCGCCTGCCGGCCTTCGACCTCAAGGACCTCTCCGGCAGCAGCCGGCGCATCGAGGAGGCCGTCGGCCCGGCCGAGCACGACTACGTCTTCCTCAGCTTCCTGTCGCTGCACATGGCCGACCGCAATTCGCTGGGCGGCAAGGCGGAGATGCTGCTGGACCTGCTGGCCGAGGGGCTGGAGCCGCGCCTCAACGCGCTGCTGGAGGGCGTCATCGCCGACACGCTGGGCTCGGTCGACCTGATCAAGGAGCAGCTGGGCGCCCAGGCGAACCTCGCCGACGGGCTGTGCGCGCTGGCCGACGTGCTGCACGGCCGCGCCGCCGACCCGAAGCTGGCGCCGGTCGGCGCCGTGCTCGCCCGCGTCGGCGGGCTGACCGTCGCCGGCCACGCGCCCTGCTGCCGCAGCGTGCTGGTGGACCGGGTGCGCTCGTCGCTCAACAGCGACCAGCCGCTGGACCGCCGCGACCCGACGGCGGAATCCGCCCTGATCGAGAAGGTCGTCGCCCGCCTGAAGGGCGCGGACGGCGCGATGCTGGGTGGTGCGGAGACCGAGAAGGCGCTGGCCAGACGCATGCTGCGCCACCGTCAGGCGCTGCTGCGCCGCCAGGGCATGCACGACATCGCCGACAGCCTCGCCGCCATGCGGCCGCATTAAGCCGCTACTGGATCGGCCCCCTATTGGATCGGTGTGGCCTCGATCTTCCGGCGCGGGGCGGCCTTCACCGCGGGGCCGGCGTTGTCGGTGGGCTTCGGCATCACCGTGGTGGTGCCGCGCGTCGTGGTGGCGACGCGCTCCCCGCGCAGGCGCAGCAGGTCGAGCCGGACATAGGCGGTGCCGCCCGCGTGGGCGATGGCGATCCAGTCGGTCTTTGGCGCGCGGCCCAGCGCGGTCACCGGCTGTCCCGGCCGCAGCGCGCCGACGATGGCGGAGTTGGTGCTGGGTGCGGCGCGCAGGTTCACGGCCTTGTCGGCCTCCCAGTCACCGTGCACCTTCTCCAGGCCGGGGCGGCCCTCGGTCTGCGGCAGGGGCGGGGGGGCCGGCCGCTCCCGCGTGCCGCAGGCGGCGGCGGTCAGCGACAGGGCAAGGGCGACGGCGAGGGTGCGGGGGGACATGCGCGGGCTGCGTGGCTGCATCGGATGGCCGACAGATAAGAACGAATGAAGCGCGAACTCAACCGTCGTGTTCGCCGGTCACGCGAATGCTACGGCGCAGATCCGGGGCGGCGCCCTACGGCGCCACCTCGGCGAACTGCAAAAGCCGCATGGGCGGCCACAGCGTCAGCTCGCGCGCCGCCTGCATGTTGATGAGCACGGTGAAGCGCGTCAGGCTGGGCGTCGGCAGCTCGCCCGCCGGCTTGCCGGCGAACAGGACCTGGGCGGCCTGATAGCCGGCGATCTGCCCGACGCTGCGCAACGGGCTGACCAGCCCCAGCAGCGCCCCTCCCTTGCGGAACGGCAGCTCGAACGAGGTGAAGACCGGCAGCTTCTGGTCCAGTGCCGCGCGCGAGAACGCCTCGATGTTGGACAGGATGAAGGAGGAGCCGACGTAGTACAGCATCTCCGCCTGCCGCTCGCGCACGCGGGCCATGGCGGGGGCGAAGGCCTCGGCCGTCGGCTTGCCGTCGGCACCGGCGGGCAGGCGTTCCTCCACCACCTCGACCCCGCGGGTGCGGAACTGCTCCAGCGCCGCCTGCGCCTGCACCACCGCCGCCGGCTCGTCGGCGTTGTAGACGAAGCCGACGCGCTTGACCGGGCGGTAGGACAGCATGGTGTTGTACTGCGCCTCGAACGACACCGTCGTGTTCGCCCCGGCCACGTTGGGCCGGCCCGACGCGGTGGTGGAGCGGGCGATCTTCGCCTCCGTCGGGTTGCCGACGAACAGGTAGACGACGGGGATGTCGGTGATGTGCCTGGCCGGGTCCACGGCGTCGTACGGCCCCACGGCGGCCAGCGTCACGCCCGTCCCCCAGGTGACCACCAGATCGGGCCGCGTCGCCTTCGCCTCCGCCACGAAGTCGGCGACGCGGGCGAGGCTGCTCCCGGCGTCGCGGATGACGAACTCCACCGGCTCGCCCTGGCGTTCCAGATAGTCGCGGAAGCCCGTGCACACCTCCTCGCAGCCGCGGAAGGTCATGATGTAGACGGTCTTCGGCTTGGCCGTCGCCGCCAGCGCCGTGCCCGCGTTCACCCAGACCATGTTCACGGCGGCCAGCAGAAGGACGCCCAGCAGGGTACGGAAGGCCAGGGCCATCATCGGGAGGTCTCCGGAACGGTGGAATCGGTGAGCGGCAGGGCCGCCATCTGCACGGCGAACAGCACGGCGCAGACGGCGATGCCGATGCCGGTGGCGAGTGCGGTGTCGGCGAAGCCCATGTGCGTGATCATCAGCGACATCAAGACCGGCGCCACCATGGCGCCGCAGCGCTCGGCCAGCCGGTAGAAGCCGATGGCGACGGCCGGCGGCACCCCGGCCAGCCGCCCCTCGCCCATGCGCAGCAGCAGCGCACCCTGCGCGGAGAAGCTGAAGGCCCAGGCGACGCCGATGGCGGCGACGCTGCCGGCGGCGGCCCAGGTGTTGGTCCACAGCCCCACGGCCGCCGCCGCGACGCCGCTCAGGCCCAGGCCGATGGCCACCGCCTTGCCGTGCCGCTGCCCGCCGTCGGCCCAGCGCGCCAGCACCTCGTTGAAGACGATGACCAGCAGGAAATAGATCATCAGCACGCGCCCGATGACCGCCTGCCGGTTGCCCAGCTCCTGCAACAGCAGCGGCGCGTAGTAGAACAGGAAGCCGGACTGGATCACCTGCATCGGGATGCCGGCGCACAGCAGCAGCCCCAGGAAGCGCGGCGTCGCCAGCAGGCGCAGCATGCTTCCACTGGCCTTCTTCGCGGGCGCCGCGTCGCGGTGCGGCGTGGCCGGCGTGAAGATCCACAACAGGACGGCCGAGCCGATGGTGAACACCGCCGACAGCAGGAACACCGGCGCGAAGCCGATGCGGTCGGCCAGGATGGCGCCGATGGCGGTGCCGCACACGCCGGCCGAGACGTAGGCGGCCAGATAGGCCGCCATCCCCTGCGCCCGCGTCGTCGGCGTGGTGACGGCGGCGATGTGGTCCAGCGCGGCGATGCTGACGAAGGCGAAGCCCAGCGCGTTGACCGTGCGCCACAGGATCAGCTCCGGCAGGCTGTCGGCCAGGAAAGTGAGGACGTAGCCGGCGACGGCCGGCACCACGCCGATGCTGAACAGCGTCCGGCTGCCGCGCGCCGCCGCCAGCCGCCCGGCCATCGGCGAGAACAGCGCGATGCCCAGCAGGTAGGCCGACAGCGGCAGCGCCACCAGCACCTCCGCCGGGATGGCGGCGTAGGCCTGCGCCAGCCAGCTTCCCCCCGGCACCGCCGCCAGCCACGCCGGTGCGGGGCCGGAGGCGGCGTGCAGATCCTTGGCGAGAATCGGCAGGAAGGAGCGCGGCAGTTCGGAGCCGAAGAAGAACAAGAACAGCGGCAGGCGGATGAACAGCACGCTCTGCGGCGCGAACGGCTCCGCCCCGGCGGCGGGGGCGAAGACGAAGCGGCGCGACAGCTCCGCCCCCCACGCCGCGGCGTCCGCCCCGGCGGCCAGCGCGCGGTCCAGGGCCGCGCGGTACTCGCGGTTCACCCGCTCGATGGCGGCGTTGAAGGCGGCGGTCAGACGGCCGACCTGGTCCTGCGCGCGGTCGTCCACGCGCCGGCTGAAGTCGCCGCCGGCCACCTTGTTCATCAGCGTCACCAGCGTGCCCACCGGGATGGTCAGGCTGACGGCGATGAGGACCAGCAGCACCTCCAGGCTGATCAGCGCCGACACCAGCAGCGTCACGCCGACGTCGAAGGCGATGCCGACCAGCCGCTCGTTCAGCGCCTCCGAATCCACCCCGATCAGCACGGCACCCGCCGCCACGCCCCTGGCGGTGACCGGCCAGGACTGCACGCGCACGCCGCCGCCCGGCCGCGGCCGGTCCTTGCGGTACACCTCCCGCCCGGCGGCGTCGGCCAGGGTGACGGAGGCGAATTCCGGCTGGTCCTGGATGACGTCGCCCAGGAACTCCTCCACCCCCACCAGCTGGTCGAACGGCACGCCCAGGTCCAGCGCGCGGCCCACCCGGTTGGCGATCAGGTCGGCGACCGCCGCCGCCTTGCGGTCCAGCTCGGCCGCCGCCTGCCGGTCGAACACGTCGTAGGTGGCGTACGACAGCCCGGCCAGCGACAGCACCAGGACGGCGATGGCGAAGGCCACGATGCGGATGGACAGCCCGCGGAACAGCGTCTCGTTCGCCATCGCGCTCACGTCCTGGCTGAAGGGGCTGTCCGGATCAGGCCCAGCGCGTTGGCGACGGCGGTGCGGAAGGGGCCGTAGCTGGCGGCGATCTCCTCCGGCACCGGGGCGGCCTGCGCGGTCTCGGGCGCCTCCCCGGCGGTGCGGATGGCAGCCTCCATGCGCTGCATCTCCGCCCAGATCGGCCGCAGCAGCAATGGCAGCAACAGGGCGCACAGCAGGGCGGCGATGCCCAGTCCGATGGCGGCGTGCTGCACCAGCAGGCCGCCGGTGCCGGCCACCTGCCCGTCCACGATGGCGTTCGAATAGGTCAGCGCCACCCACCCGACGGTGAGGCCGAAGGCGTTGACCAGCGGCTTGGCGACCGTGGTGGCGTGCTCGTCGGGCAGCGTCCAGGCGCCGTCCCGGCTGCGCCGCGCCGCCTCCACCCACGCCGGCGGCACGGCCGCCTCGGCCCCCTCGCCGACGCCGAACAGCGCGTTGCCGGCCGGGTCGAACACGCGGATGGCGGTGATCTCCGGCCAGCGCTCCTTGGTGCGCTGGATGACGGCCTGGGTGTTGCGCAGCTGGTCCACCGGCAGGCCCAGCGACAGCCCGGCCTCGATCGACTGCTCCAGGTCGGCGGCCAGGAAGGCGAAGCGGCTGCGCACCAGATCGGCGTAGGCGGTGGCGAACTTGAAGTGGTTGAGCAGCGTGAGCAGCCCCGCCGCCCCCGCGATGATCAGCCAGATCGCCAGAAACAGGCGGAGCGTCAGTCGCATGCTGGAACCTTATCCATGCACCGTGGCGTCGGCAAGCAGCGCCGCCCCCACCCCCGCCGCACCCGGCCGGGCGCGGACAGCGAGGCAGGTGATGTCGTCGGCCTGCGCTGCGCCGCGCTCGAACTGCTTGATGGCCTCGACCATCGCGTCGGGGATCTCGTGCGTGGGCAGGCGGCTGATGCGGGCGGCCATCTCCTGGGTGCGGGCGTCGCCGAACTGGTCGCCGTCGATGTCGAACGCCTCGGTGACGCCATCCGTGAACAGGATCAGCGTCTCGCCGGGCAACAGCGTCACCGTGGCATCGCGGTAGGGGATGCCGTCGGCCACGGCCAGCGCCATGCCGCCGGTACGCGGCAGCTCGCTCACCGCACCGTCCACGCCGATGCGCAGCGGCGGGTTGTGGCCGCCGTTGGCATAGCGCAGCTCCAGCGTCTCCAGGTCGAGGATGCCGTAGAACAGCGTGACGAACATCATCTGCTCGTTGCCGTCGGCCAGCATGTCGTTCAGGCGCGCCAGCACCGTGCCGGGATCCTCGCCGAACTGCGCGGTGGCGCGCAGCAGCGTGCGCGACACCGCCATGAAGAAGGCGGCCGGCACGCCCTTGCCCGACACGTCGGCCACCACGATGCCCAACCGGTTCGGGCCCAGGTCGAAGAAGTCGTAGAAGTCGCCGCCCACTTCCTTGGCCGGGATCATGCGGGCGTGCACCTCCGCCTCCGGCCGGGGCGCGTAGTCGCGCGGCAGGATGGAGAGCTGCATGTTGCGCGCGATCTCCAGCTCCTGCTGCAGCGCGATGTACTGCGTCTTGGCGCGCAGCGCCTCGCGCAGTTCGGCCACCAGGATGTCCAGCTTGTGGTACTGCTCGCCCACGCGCGAGATCAGGTTCTGAAAGCCCAGCGCCAGCAGGCCGAACTCGTTGACCAGATGGTCGATGCGGCGGTCGTGCGGCGTCTCGCCGTCCGCCGCGGCCACGGGCGCCGGCTCGCCCTGCATGGCCTTCTCGATGCGGCCCAGGTCGCCCAGCACGGCGTCGCGCGATTCGGAATCCAGCGTGTTGGCCAGCTCCACCATCTGCTGGCGGATGAAGCGCGCCTGCCGCCGCCCCTGCCGCACGCGGGAGCGGCGCAGCTTCTCGTACGCGTCGATGGTCTCGCCCAGCCGGCCCAGCGCGGACGCGAGGCGCCCGACCTCCGGCGCGAAGGGTGGCCGCAGCTCCGGCACCGGCCGGCCGTCGGCCAGTGCGGAGAAGGCCTCCACCGTGCCGTTCAGCGGCTCGAAGCTGCGCCCGATCAGCCACGCGGCGAGCAGGACCAGCCCGGCCAGCGCCGCCGCACCCGCCGCCCACCACGCCCGCTCGCGCCGCTCGCGCGCGGCCTCGGCGTCCGTGGCGTCGCCCAGGGTGACCAGACGGGCCACCGGCAGGCCGGTGGCGTCGGTCACCGGTGTCGCCGCCGCCCGCCACGTGCCCGCGGCACCTAGCGGCAGCGCCGCCACGGCGCGGTCGGCCGGCGTCCAGGCGGCGCGCACGGCGGACCACAGCGCCGCGTCAGTGGAGGTCACAAGGTTGTTGCGCAGGTCGACGAACGCCGCCTCGCCGCCGGCCGCCGCCTTCAGGCGCTTCACCGCCGCCTCGACGCCCAGCGTCACCGTCAGCGCGCCGACGGCGCGCCCGTCGCGGGCGAGCGGCAGCGTCGTCGCCACCACGTAGGCGCGCCGCTGGTCCTGCGCCAGCCCGCGCACCACCTCGCCCCGCGTCAGCACGCGGTCGAGCGAGGCGGCATCCAGCATCGGCTTGTCCGCCCCCACCGGCTGCGGCAGGCTGGTGCCCAGCAGCGCGCGGTCGTTGTCCGCCACCTCCACCCGCACCGGGGCGCCGCGCTCGCCAATGCCGTCCAGCAGGGCGGGGAACAGGGCCTTCAGCGCCCGAGCGTCGTCGCGCATCACGGCGTCCAGCAGGGCCGGGTCGGCGGCGTGCGGGCGCAGCACGGCCTCCAGCTCGCGGCACAGCCCGTCAACCACGGCGCGCCACGCGCCCTCCTGCGCTGTGGCCAGCGGGGCGGCCAGCGCCTCCTCCCGTCCCTGGGCGCGCTGCAGGCCGGCCGTGGCGCCGACGACGGCCGCCGCCAGCAGGGCCAGGACCGCGATCAGGGAAACCCGCGTGCGAAGAAGCAAAGGACGTCTCTCCGGTCCCGAACCGGCGGACGGGGGCGTCCGCGGGCGATCCGATCGTTGATGGCGTGGGTGCCGGCCTAGGCCGTTCGGGATCGAACGTTGACCAACAATATCCCGTCTGGCAAGATACTTGTCGTTGATTTTGTTCGATTTCGTGCATTAGCTCAACACCGGGGCGCTCGACAGCGCGGCGGAGATCGTTTTGAGAATTCTCGTCTGCACGAAACGCGACCTTGCCGGCAATCTCCTCCTCAACCGCATGTTGCCCCGTCTGGCGGGGCACGACGTGCGGGTGCTGCTCGCCAACCGCGTGCGGGCGGAGACGGAGACGGTGCCGGACCTGGGTGCCTTGAAGTTCTTCGACCAGGACCTGCCGGTGGAGGTCCTGTTCACGCTGCTCGATTCGCTCCCCGCGCCGCCGGCGGGGGCGGAGCTGCTGTCGTTCCGCCATCTGGAGGAGCGCTTCGGTGTGCCCATCGCGGCCGCCGGGCACATCGGCAACGGCGCGCTCACCGGCGCCGTGCGGGCGGCGGAGCCGGACCTCGTCGTCTCCGTCCAGTTCGGCTTCATCTTCAAGCCCGAGGCGCTGGCCATCCCGCGCCTTGGCCTCATCAACCTGCATTCCGGGGCGCTGCCGCAACGCGCGGGCGTGAACCCGACCTTCTGGTGCATGCTGGAGGGGGAGGCGGAGGCCGCCTGCTCGCTGCACTGGATCACCGCCGCCATCGACGCCGGCCCGGTCATCGCGGTGCGGCCGACGCCGATTGACTACGGCCGGTCGTTCCTGTCGAACTGGCTGCGCAATTACGAGACGGGGGCGACCATGATCACCGACGCGGTGGACCGGCTGGCGCGCGGCGAGACCCTGCCCGCCGTGCCGCAGGACGACGCCGCGCGCGTCTTCGTGCCGAAGCCGACGCCCGACGACTTCGCCCGTTTCCGGGCGCTCGGCCACCGTTTGGTGGATCATGGGGAGTACTTGGCGCTGCTGCGGCGCTGGCTGCCCGCCGCCCAGCCGGTGACGGCGGTGCCCGCGTGAGGCCCGTTTCCGCCATGGCGCCCATCCACTTCACCAAGATGCACGGCTGCGGCAACGACTTCGTGCTCATCGACGACCGCGCCGCGCGCTTCGCCGGGGTGGAGAGCCGCATGGCCGTCACCCTGTGCGACCGCCGCTTCGGCGTCGGCGCCGACGGGCTGATCCTGTTGCGCCGCCCGGCGCGCGCCGGGGCCAGCCTGACCATGGTCTTCGTCAACCGCGACGGGCTGGTGGGGGAGATGTGCGGCAATGGCGCGCGCTGCCTCGCCGCCTTCGCCCGGCGCTGCGGCGCCGACGGCGATCCTCTCGTCATCGACACGCCGGCCGGGCTGGTAACGGCGGCCTTCGACGGCGACCTCGTCCGCCTGTCGATGACCGAGCCGCGCATCCTGGACGCCGACGTCCGCATCGAGGCCGGGGGCGACACGCTCCACTTCATGGCGGTGGACAGCGGTCCGCCGCACGCCGTGGCCTTCGTCGACGACACCGGCCTGGACGCCGTCGATGTGGAAACCCTCGGCCGTGCCGTGCGCCACCACCCGGCCTTCGCGCCGCGCGGCGTCAACGTCAATTTCGTCGCCGTCCGCGACGGCCGCCTGTTCATGCGCACCTACGAGCGCGGGGTGGAGGCGGAAACCCTGGCCTGCGGCACCGGCGCCGTGGCCTGCGCCGCGGCGGCGCACCGGCGCGGCGCGCTGGCCTCGCCGGTCAGTGTGGTGACGCGCAGCGGCGCGCCGCTCACCGTCGCCTTCCGATATGAAAACGGGCACTTCGCCGACGTGGTGCTGACCGGCCCGGCCGCCTTCGTCGCCACCGGCACGCTGGACCCCGGCTTCGCCGCCGGGATACTGGCCCCGCCGCACGCTGCCCCGCCGCACGCCGCCATGCCGGAGCCCGCCGAGGCGGAGGGCGTGGCGTGACCGCGCGCGCGCCGCTGGGCGCCTTCCCCTGGCTGGCCGGCATCGCCGGGGCGCTGGCCGTCGCCGCCATGGTGGGTGGGCTGCTTGCCCTTCAGCTCGGCGACACGGCGCGGGCGCAGCTGGCCGTGCGCGACGCGCGGTTCGAGTTCCTGGTGCAGACGATCCGCAGCCGGATCGAGGCCAACGTGAACCTCGGCCTGATGCTCAGCGGCCTGGGCGCCACGCAGGACCTGCTGGAACGCTCCCGCGTGCAGGACGCCGACATCCTGTCCATCGACGTGTTCGACGACCAGGGCAACATGCTGTTCAGCAGCGACCGTGGCGGGCTGGGCGACCGCGTGCCGGCCGACTGGCTGGCCGGCTGCACCGCCGTCCAGCCGGCCGCCCCGGCCCTGCCGGACGCGGGCGAGCGGCTAGTCTGCGCGCCGCTCCTCAACAACTACGACCGCGTGGCCGGTGCCGTGGCGCTGCGCTACCGCGTGGAGAGCCGGCTGACCGACGCCGCCGGGGCGCAGGGGCCGCTGGCCCGCGCCGCCGCGCTGACGGCGGCGGTGGCCGCCGTCCTGGTGCTGGGCATCGTTCTCCTTCTGCTGCCGCTGCACCGCGGCCTCGTCCGCCTGCGCGACGCCGTGGCGGTGCGCGACGCCGACGCCGCGCAGGCCGCCGGCGTGCCCGGCCTGGACGCCGCCGTGGCCGGCGGTATGCGCCGGCTGGACGGCATGCAGGCCGTGCTCGACGACGCCGAACGCGAGGCCGAGCGCATCGACGACCTGGACCTCGTGGCATGACGGACGCCCCCACGCAAAACATGGTGACGAAGCGCACCCTGTCCGGCCTGCGCCGCCGCCTCGCGGCGCTGTTGGCGCTGGCCTTGCTGGCCGGTGCGCTGGTGGCGCTCGACGCCGGGCGCGCGGTGGTGGACGGCACGCTGCGCCCGGAACTGGCCGAGACGGCGGAGCTGATCGGCGCCAACGTCGCCCAGCAGATCGACCGCGCGCTGACGCTCGGTGTGCCGCTCGACGGGCTGGTCGGCGTGGAGGAGCTGTTCGCCGAGGTGGTCGCCGGCAACCCGCTGGTCGAGGCCATGACCCTGCGGGACGGCGGCGGGCGGGTGCTGGCCGCGCACCGCTCCGACCTTGCCGCCGACGTCACCGCCACCGTGCCGGTGGGCGGCGGCCGGGCGTCGCTGCTGGTCGGCCTGCGGGCACCCGACGCCGGCTCCGGGGCGCTGTGGCTGCGCCTCGCGCTGGTCGCGGCGGTGGTGCTGCTGGCCGGGCAGCTGGCGCTGTGGTGGGCGGCCTCGCGCTCGCTGGAACGGCCGTTGCGGATCGCGGCGCGCGCCGCCGACGCCTTCGCGGCCGGCGACGTGCACCACCGGGTCGAGGCGCAGGGCAGCGGTGCCGCGCTTCACCTCCTGCTGGCGCTGGGCGGCCTGGGGGCGGCGACGCGCCGCCGCGCGGAATCCCTGCGCCGGACCATCGCCGAGGTGCGCGCCTCCCACTTCGACCCGCCCATCCTCGCCGAGCTTCAAGGCCTGGACGAGCGCGTGCAGGCCACGCTGGCGCCGCGCAAGGACGGCTGACCGCCTCGCAATTCCCGGCGGCCGGTGCTAAAAGCCCCTGGATCACGACACCCATCACGACACCTTGCCGGAACCTGCCCCCATGCCCGCCCCCAAGCTCTGGCGCATCGCGCTCGCCGTTCCCGAGGCCTTCGCCGCCGCCTTCGCCGAGGCCGTGGGGGATCACGCCGATGCCGTCTCCACCTTCGAGCTGGAGGAGCACGTCACCTGGCTGGTCGAGGCGACCGTGTACGGCGAGCCGGACCGGCCCCGCCTGACCGCCCGCGTCGCCGTGCTGGCGCAGGCGCTGGGCATCGACGATCCGGTCCTGGTGATCGAGGAGGTGCCGCCCATCGACTGGGTGTCGCACACCTACCAGGCGTTCCCGCCCATCCGCGCCGGCCGCTTCTTCGTGCACGGCTCGCACCACGAGGGAGTGGTCCCGGCCGGTACCATCGGCTTGCAGGTGGACGCCGCCACCGCCTTCGGCACCGGCGAGCACGGCTCCACCAAGGGTTGCCTGCTGGCGCTCGACCGGCTGTCGCGCCGCGTGCGGCTGGGCCGCGGGCCGGGGCAGGGGGCGCTGGACATGGGCTGCGGCTCCGGCATCCTGGCCATCGCGGTTGCCAAGACGTGGCGCGTTCCGGTGGTCGCCGTCGACATCGACCCGGAGGCGGTGCGCGTCACCCGCGAGAACGCCCGCATCAACGGCGTCTCCCACCTGCTGGAGGCAGAGGGCGGCGATGGCTACCACACGCCCGTGGTGCGCCGCCGCGGCCCCTACCGCCTGATCACCGCCAACATCCTGGCCCGCCCGCTGGCCCGCATGGCGCCGCTCTTGGCCCGCAACCTCGTGCCCGGCGGCGTCGCCGTGCTGGCCGGCCTGCTGGCGCGGCAGGAACAGCATGTCCTCCAGGCGCACCGCGCCCAGGGCCTGCGCCTGATCGCCCGCATCCCCATGGGCGAGTGGACCACGCTGATCGTCGGGCGCTGACGGCCGGGCGTTAAGGGACGGCTACATCCTTCGGCTGTGCCGCGGCATGGGGGCTTGTCGGACGCCGGGTACGGCTCTAGCCTCGCTGCCGGGACAACAGCTTCGGGGACCCAGGCGGTGCAGGACGGCTACCACGGCGACCAGACCCTTGCGGCGCTGCTGCGCCGCGCCGGCATCGAGCGCACGCCGGCCGAGGTGCGCGCGCTGGTGCACGGCGTGCTCGCCGCACCCACCGGGCACGACCCGGACGCGTGGCTGACGCTGCTGGGCCCGGACCTGCCGGAGGATCTGGGCGTCCAGCTCCGCGCGCTGAAGGCCGATCTGGCGCGGCGCCTGCCGTCCGGCGAACCCGACTACGCCGCCCGTCTGGCCGCCCTGCGCGGCGAGCTGAAGCGCCGCGACCTGGACGGCTTCATCGTCCCGCGCGGCGACGAGCACCAGGGCGAGTATGTGCCGCCGCGCGCCCAGCGGCTTGCGTGGCTCACCGGCTTCACCGGCTCGGCCGGCATGGCGGTGGTTGCGCGCGAGGCTGCGGCCGTGTTCGTCGACGGCCGCTACACGCTGCAGGTTCGGGCCGAGGTGCCGGCGGACCTCTACGAATACCGCCACCTGATCGACGACCCGCTGCCCGACTGGGCGGCCGCGTCGCTGCCGCGCGGGGCGCGGCTGGGCTACGATCCCTGGCTGCACACCGTCGGCTGGGTGGAGAAGATGCGCCACGCGCTGGAGCGCGCCGGCATCGCCCTGGTCGCCTGCCCGGACAACGTGGTGGACGCCGTGTGGGCGGAGCAGCCGCCGTCGCCGCTCGCCCCCGTGGTGCCGCACCCGCCGGCCTTCGCCGGCATGCCTTCGGCCGAGAAGCGCGCCGAACTGGCGCAGCGGCTCCAGCGCGACGGCATCGGCGCCGCCGTGCTGACGCAGCCGGACTCCATCGCCTGGCTGCTCAACATCCGCGGCGCCGACGTGCCGTGCACGCCTCTGCCGCTGTCCTTCGCCATCCTGGCCGACGACGGCTCGGTCGAGCTGTTCATCGACCGCCGCAAGCTGGTGCCGGGCCTGGAGGAGCATCTGGGGAACCAGGTGGCGGTCCGCCCGGTGGAGGCGCTGGGCCCGGCGCTCGACGACCTCGGCCGCATCGGCAAGAAGGTGCTGGCCGATCCGGCGACGACGGCCGCCTGGGTGTTCGACCGCCTGCACCTCGCCGGCGCCCGCATCGACCGCGAGCCCGACCCCTGCGCCCTGCCCAAGGCCTGCAAGAACCCGGTCGAGCTGGCGGGCACGCGCGCCGCGCACCGCCGCGACGGCGTCGCCATGGTGCGCTTCCTCAAGTGGCTGTCGGAGAACGCCCCGGCCGGCGGCGTCACCGAGATCGTGGCGGCGGAGCGGCTGCATGGCTTCCGCGCGGCGGGCGAGCACTTCCGCGGCCCGAGCTTCGAGACGATCTCCGGCGCCGGCCCCAACGGCGCCATCGTCCATTACCGCGTGGCGCCGGAAACCGACCGGCGGCTGGAGCCGGGAAGCCTCTATCTGCTGGACAGCGGCGCGCAGTACCTGGACGGCACCACCGACGTCACCCGCACCATCGGCATCGGCGAACCGACGCCGGAGATGCGCGAGCGCTTCACCCTGGTGCTGAAGGGCCACATCGCCGTGGCGACGGCGCGCTTCCCGCGCGGCACCAGCGGATCGCAGCTCGACACTCTGGCGCGGGCACCCTTGTGGAAGGCCGGGCTGGACTACGACCACGGCACCGGCCACGGGGTCGGCAGCTTCCTGTCGGTGCACGAGGGGCCGCAGCGCATCTCCAAGGTGCCGAACGCGGTGGCGCTCCAGCCGGGCATGATCCTGTCCAACGAGCCCGGCTACTACAAGGCCGGCGCCTACGGCATCCGCATCGAGAACCTGATCGTCGTGCAGCCCTGCACCGAACAGCCGGAGCCGGAACGCCCGATGCTGAGCTTCGAGACGCTGACGCTGGTGCCCATCGACCTGACGCTGGTCGAACCGGCGCAGCTGACCAACGCCGAGCTGGCGTGGCTCAACGCCTACCACCAGCGCGTGCGCACGGAGCTGACGCCGCTGCTGGACGCGGAGTCCGCCGCGTGGCTGGCCGCCGCGACCGCGCCGGTCATGCCCTAGGAATACGCGCGAGCGTTTTGCCGCAGGGGGCGGCGCGTGCGCTTTCTGGAAAATCCGGAAAGGCCGTGCGACACAGTCTGTCGCGGGTGCGCCGGCATGCGGCCGTGTGACCGTTGCGTGATCGACACGCCGATGACACGGAGCTAACGCCTTGTTTACGCACCTGCTGCATTGTGTCTCAAAAGGATGACTTTTCGAACCAGTTGAGGCATCACAGTCGGGCCAGCACGCGGCGGCAACGCGGCGGACACCGGCTGTGCCAACGGAGACATGCGGAGACGCCTAGATGAAGATCCTCGTCGTCGATGACTACGCGACCATGCGCCGCATCGTGCGCAACCTGCTCACCCAGATCGGCTACACCGATATCGACGAGGCGGGTGACGGCGTGGCCGCGCTGGCGAAGCTGCGCGAGTCCAAGTTCGGCCTGGTGATCTCCGACTGGAACATGGAGCCGATGACCGGCCTCCAGCTCCTGAAGGAAATCCGCGCCGACGCCAAGCTGGCGCCGCTGCCGTTCATCATGGTCACGGCCGAGAGCAAGACCGAGAACGTGATCGCCGCCAAGCAGGCGGGCGTGAACAACTACATCGTCAAGCCCTTCAACGCCGAGACCCTGAAGCAGAAGATCCAGGCCGTCATCGGCGGCGCCTAAGGAGCGATGCGCGGTGGAAGCGCTGCCGCAACTCACCGAGGATGAGTTCGACCAGATCGAGGAGGCGATCGCCCGCACCGCCAAGGGGCGCGCCTTCCTGAGGCGCTGCCACCGCCGTGCCATGGGTGCGGCGACCGAGGAAGTCCGCAGCATGCTCCAGGAGTTCCGAAGCTCCTGGCAGCATCAGAGCGAGTCCGCCGAGGCGGCGCAACGCGTCGACGTGCTGCGCCGCGAGCTGATGGAGATGGCGGCGTCGATCGAGCAGGCCCGGCGCGAGGTCGCCGCCCTGCGCCCACCCGACGGCGCGTCCGACAAGATCCTGTCGGCCACCAACGAGCTGGACGCCATCGTCATCTCCACCGAGCGCGCGTCGTTCGAGATCCTGAACGCCGCCGAAAAGCTGATGGAGCTGTCCGGCCGGCTGCGCGCCGACGGCGCCAACGGCGCGCTGTGCGGCGAGATCGAGTCAGAGGTGACGAACATCTTCACCGCCTGCTCGTTCCAGGACCTTACCGGCCAGCGCACCAGCAAGGTGGTCAACGCGCTGCGCTACATCGAGCAGCGCATCAACGCGATGATCGG
Source organism: Azospirillum sp. (assembly GCF_035627195.1). Lineage (GTDB taxonomy): Bacteria > Pseudomonadota > Alphaproteobacteria > Azospirillales > Azospirillaceae > Azospirillum. The sequence goes on along the minus strand of NZ_DASPMG010000345.1, from coordinate 427 downwards.
CATCTGGGGGGTGGAAAACCTCGCCGGCCTGACCGTCCACCACGAGTCCACCGACACGCGCCCCGACGCGCACCTGCTGAACGGCCCGCAGCTGCACGGCCAGGGCGTCAGCCAAGCCGACGTCGACAGCATGTTCGACAGCCTTCACGCGGCTCCCACCCCGGCCCCGGCGCCCGAACCGGCGCCCGCCCCGGTGGCGGCGAAGCCGACGGGGGAAAAGCAGAGCCAGGCGGACATCGACAGCCTGTTCGACAGCCCGGCTCCGCCGCCAGCCCCCGCCGCACCGGCCAAGCAGAGTCAGGCCGACATCGACGCGCTGTTCGACAGCCCCGCCCCGGCGCCTGCGGCCGCACCGGCCAAGCAGAGCCAGGCGGACATCGACGCGCTGTTCGACAGTCCGGCACCGGCTCCCGCCCCGGCCAAGCAG
>NZ_DASPMG010000344.1:0-3386 GCF_035627195.1 Azospirillum sp. | reverse complement strand
GGACCGTCCATTTCGCCGCCGAGGCGATCGCGCAAGTCGACTTGCGCGATCGCCTCGGTTCGGTCCAACCTGTCAACCATGTCTCCGAACACCTGTAAACCAAGTGTCCGGTCTGAACAGCTGCGCTCAACCCAACCTACGACGGAACCGTAGGTTGGGTTGAGGCCAAGGCCGAAAACCCAACGTAAAACCCAACGTCTTGGGCTTTGTGCTCAATCCGCCGCCTGTTCGGCCGCGCGCTTCTTCTTGCGGCGGCCGGCGGCCATCAGGTTCAGCGCCTCGACCAGGGCCGAGAAGGCGATGGCGAAGTACAGGTAGCCCTTGGGGATGTGGAAGCCCAGGCCGTCCGCCACCAGCGCCACGCCGACCAGAAGCAGGAAGGACAGCGCCAGCATCTTCACCGTGGTGTGCCGGTTGACGAAGTCGCCCACCGGGCCGGAGGCGAACAGCATCACCGCCATGGCGATGACCACCGCGGCGATCATCACCGGCAGGTGGTCGGACATGCCGACCGCGGTGATCACGCTGTCCAGCGAGAAGACGATGTCCAGGAACATGATCTGGATGACCACGCTGGTGAAGGTGGCCGCCGCCTTGGCCGGGCCGCCGTCCTCCTCCTCGCCCTCCACCGTGTGGTGGATCTCCATGGTGCCCTTGGCCAGCAGGAACAAGCCGCCGCCGATCAGGATCAGGTCGCGCCCCGAGACGTCCATCCCCAGCACGCTGAACAGCGGCTGCGTCAGCGTCGCCACCCAGGCGATGGAGGCCAGCAGCAGCAGTCGCGTGATCAGCGCCAAGGCCAAACCGACCTGCCGCGCCTTGTGCTGCTGGTGCGCCGGCAGCTTGGACGCCATGATCGAGATGAAGATGATGTTGTCGATGCCGAGGACGATCTCCAGGGCGGTCAAGGTCAGCAGGCTGGCCCAGACGTTCGGATCGGCAAGAAGGTCGAGCATGGTGGGGCGTGGCGTCCGTGGTGGAATGGTGCAGTGCGGCGCAAGATGTGGTCGTCCGCCCGTTCGTGCAATGGCTAAGACAGCGCCCGGCCGCTGTTTTCAACACGAGGAGAACACCCGGCACCCGCCCGCAGGTCCCCGACCCGATCCGCGCAAGGGCCATAGGTTGGGTTGAGCCGCAGGCGAAGCCCAACGCTCCCAGCACTGCGACCACGTTATCGCGAACACGTTGGGTTTTCGGCTCCGCCCGGAAAGAAGCAAGGGGTAGGCGCTCCTCATAGCCCCTCCCCCTTGACGGGGGAGGGGTTGGGGAGAGGGTGGTTACGCCCGGCAGGGCGGAAGAGAGTCATGTTCCGCCTGCCGGCTCTCAGCGGATGCCAGAGGCATCCGCCTGACGCCGTCAGCGCTGGCTGAAGGCCAGCGCGAGAGGCGGCTATCCCCCTCTCCCCAACCCCTCTCCCGCGAGGGGAGAGGGGCTTTCGGACGGTTTCATCCCGCTGCGGGTCGACGCGCTCGCCGGTGAGAACGCAACCCCAATCTACGGGTTCCTTGCGTCGGCGATGCGCCACCTGATTGGGTGTAAATTCCTTAATATTGACAATTATCCCATGTCCGGCGCATGATCGATGCGATCATGGGCACACGTGCGCCCGCACGCCGACAGGGATGAAACACAGGGAGGTGCCGCGACGATCATGAGGCCGGTGTCCCGAATGCAACACACCGCCGAATCCGTTGCATGGTGTTGCATCCGGTTGCATCCGCCCGGCGCTCCTGCTCCACCGCACGCCGGTCCCGCATGCAACGCACCGCCGATTCCGTTGCACGATGTTGCATCCGGTTGCATTGGCCCGGCGCCGCCGGCCCGCTCACGCGCGCCCGCTCACTCCTCGCCGTGCAGGCGCTCCACGGCGCGGCGCTCGCGCTTGGTCGGGCGGCCGGCGCCGGGCTCGCGCAGGGCGGCCGGGCGGACGGCGTGCTCCATGGCCGTCTCCGGTGCCGGCGGGGCGAGGTCCTCGTACAGGGTGCGCGCCTCCTCCGCCGGGCCGCGGCGGGTGCCCAGCGCGATCACCTTGACGACGCGGATGTGGCGGCCCTGCGGGAAGGTCAGCACGTCGCCCGGCTTCACCGCGAAGTGCGCCTTGCCCACCGCGTTGCCGGCGCAGCGCACCGCACCGCCGTTGACCAGCTTGGCGGCAAGGCTGCGCGTCTTGAAGAAGCGGGCGAACCACAGCCACTTGTCGATGCGCAGGCGGCCCGGTCCCGGATCGGGCAGGCCCCCATCGGCTTCAATGGTTTCGACGTCCAAATCATCGTCCAGATGGATCATCCCCTGGCACCCTGCAGTTGGCGAAGCTTGGCGAACGGGTGGTCGGCCGCGGGCGGCTTGTGCCGCCGGGGCCTGGGCTGCTGCGGGTCGCGGCCGCGCCGGCGCCGCCACGTCGCCGCACCATCCTCGGCCACCGTGCGGGTGTAGCCCAGCCCGCCCAGCACGGCGGCGAGGTCGTCCGGGCCGACGCCGATGATCTGGGCCAGCGCCGGCTCGGGCGTCGCGGTGCCCTCCTTGGCCTGCTTCAGCATCTCGGTCTCCAGCCGGTCCAGCATGTCGACGCGCACGGCGCGCGGCCCGGCCAGCGGATAGCCGATGGCCTCCCAGAAGCCGGCCGGCACGCCCGGTTCGGCGGCCACCGACACGCGCCCGGCCGGCGGCGTCGGGGCCGGCAGCGCCAGCCCCTTGTGCACGGCCCAGAGCAGGGCGCGCAGCTCCACCGCACCCGGCTTGGCCAGCGCCGGCAGGTACAGATGGGTGACGCCCAGCCGCACGCCGCGCTTGGCGACGTCGCGCCGGTCGGTCTTCTCCAGCCCCTCGATCAGCTTGGCGACCGGGGCGCGCGGCAGCACGCCCAGCCCCTCCACCAGCTGGAAGGCGAGGCCGCGCGCCGGGCCGCTCAGCTCCTCCGCGTCGCGCAGGGCCAGCAGCGGCTTCAGCCGCGCGGCGACGTGGGCGCGCAGCCAGCGCTCCAGCCGGGCGCGCACGCGGTCGCTCTGCCCCTGGTCCAGCAGCGCCTCCGGGTTGGGCAGCACCGCCGGGGCCAGGACGGACGGCCCGGCCCCCAGCCGCGCCACCGGCAGCCCGTTCCACGTCACCTCGCCCACGGGGGTGAGGGCGAAGGCCGCGTCCGGCTCCTGCTCCAGGGTGCGGACGCGCGACGCGATCTCGTCGCGCAGCGCGCGGCGCGCGGCGGTCAGCAGCGCCCTGGCCTCCTCGGAGCGGTCCGGCGCGTCGGGGACGAAGCGGAAGCCCTCCAGGTGGCCGACGGGGTGCCCCTCGACCACCACCTCGCCGTCGTCGCGCACGCCGGCCATCAGGTCGCGCCCGTCCTTCAGCGTGCGCACCAGCATGGCCGAGCGGCGGTCGATGAAGCGCTG
>NZ_DASPMG010000343.1:0-5439 GCF_035627195.1 Azospirillum sp. | reverse complement strand
GGACCGTCCATTTCGCCGCCGAGGCGATCGCGCAAGTCGACTTGCGCGATCGCCTCGGTTCGGTCCAACCTGTCAACCATGTCTCCGAACACCTGTAAACCAAGTGTCCGGTCTGAACAGCTGCGCTCAACCCAACCTACGGGCGAATGCACGCCGCCGTAGGTTGGGTTCAGGCCGCAGGCCGCAAACCCAACGTCAGGACGGTTCGGCCTCGGGTGCCGGGGCCTCGGGGGCCGGGATGACCGGCCGCGGGCGGGGGGCGCGCATCTTCTTCAGCAGCAGCGCGAAGGGCTTCAGCATCTGGTCGTAGATGGCCTGGTCGCCATCCAGGCGCGACAGCACGAAGGCGGCGGCCTCCAGCGTCGAGACGCTCTCGCGGCGCGGCTCGCGCCGGGCCTCGCCGTAGAGGGAGCGGAAGCGCGGGTGCAGGATGAGGCGCCGGCACTTCAGGAGCCACGGGTTGCGCCACCACAGCGTCTTGGCCTGCGCCCAGGTGCCGTCGAGCAGGATGATGCCCTCCAGCCCCTCCAGGATCTCCGGCCCGCCGGCCACCGGCTTGCCAGCCTTGTCGACGACGGCGATCTCCTCCTTGGGCGCCGCCTCGCCCTGCTTGGCGGTGCCGAGGTAGAGGACGGCCCAGCGCTTGTAATCCACCTCGCGGCCCAGGATGCGCTTCAGGTTCGGCCAGCTGAGGCCGACGCGCACCACCGAGTTCTTGAGCTGGAGGTGCGTGAGCTGCGCCGTGCCCAGCGTCTCGCGCTTTTCCTGCGGGTGTTCGAGGATGACCACGAAGACGCGGTTGTCGATCGGCTCGACCGCCTCGCACACGCAGAGGTGCTGCGGTTTCAGGCAGGTGGCGCAGGATTGGGCAGGCGTGAACATGCAGGGTCTCGACGAATAGGGCTGGCCGGATGGTGGCCGGAATATGGGCCGCATCGGCGCGAATTGGAACGGGAATGCGCGCCCGCTTGATCGGTATCAACAGGGGCCTGGGACTTGCATGGTATTCGACAGGCACACAGGACGGGGTGGGTCCGCGGCGGCCAAAAGACCGGCGCATCGCTCTCCCGGATCTCAGAAGGAGGCCTGCCATGCTGTCCGTCTACATCGCCGCCCGGGAACTGGAGCGGCGCCGCGCGCAGGACGCGGCAGAATTTGCCCGGCAACTTCCGCTCCATGCGGAAGAAATTACCCACTGGCGGAGTCCGGACATGATGGATCCGGACGGTGGGGAGGCCCCGCGCACCGAGCCGGATTGGGCGTCGCACTACTGACACGCCGGTCGGACCCCCGACAGCGATCCGCGCTTGGATTTGCTTCGTTGCTCTGATAATGCGTAATCGAAGTGAATTTGCCTCTTCTTGAGGCAACAAGCGGAAAGCACGGCGGGAGGCGGGGCCAGCCATGGCGCGGATCGTCTGGCGCGACCGTATGGCCATCGGCGTTGCGGAGATCGACGACGACCATCGCCGGCTCGTCGACTACGTCAACGCGCTTGAGGAGGCGGTGAACGCCGTGCGCTTCGACCCCCGCGCGGTGGCCGCCTGCCTCCAGGGCCTGATCGCCTACGCCGGGCGGCACTTCGCCCTGGAAGAGCGGCTGATGCAGGCCGTGGGCTTCCCGCATTTCGCCGAGCACCGCCGCCGCCACCAGGAAGGGCACGAGGAGCTGCTGCGCCTCCAGCGCGCCTTCGAGGCGCTGCCCGTCAAGGACACCGCCCTCCAGGTCTACCGCTTCGCCGCCAACTGGCTGGTCAAGCACGTCATCATGACCGACAAGGAAATTGCCGCTTATCTGCCCAAGCGTGCCGCGCAGTGATTGTTTTGCCCCCTACGCCACCTCCGCCCAGTGCTCCACCATGGACGCCGGCATCCGGGCCGGCCGTGGTTCGGGCGCCGGGCGCGCGGGGCGGACGGGGAGTGGCACGGGGCCGGGGACGGCCAGGGCGCCGTCGCGCCATTCCAGAACCCAGGAGCCGGGACGGCCGCCGCGGCAGCGCAACAGCTCGGCCCGCCAGCGCGCCGGGCCGACGCCGGGCTCGTCCGGCACGCTGGGGGCGGCGGCGATGCGCCAGCGGGTGACGGCGGCGCTGGCCCCGCCGGACGCTGCGCGGCTCCCCGCCCGGCCGGTACGGAGCAGCACCCCGGTGACGCCGCCGGCCTCGGCCGCGAGTTGCAGGCGCCGGCTGGCCGTGAGGTCGAGCGCGCCCACCTCCCCCAGCACCGCCGACAGGCGGCGGCAGCGCAGCGCCTCCTCCATGGCCCACAGCGCGTCGGCGTCGCGCGCCGCCCGCACGGCGATCAGCCGGTCCGGCAGCAGGCCGTAGGCCGCAAGCCCCGGCGCGTGCAGGTCGCGCCCGCGCACGATCCACACGGCGGGTCCGGCCGCGCCGTCCCGGTTCGTCAGGCGGGCGAGCAGCGCCGCGGCGAAGGCGGTGGCCGCACCCGGCGCCTCCCCGGCCAGTTCGTGCCCAGCCAGTTCATGCAGGCAGCCGAGCGGCAGGCCGCCGTCCGGCAGCGCCCCGTCCAGTTCCGGCACGCCCAGCGGCAGCACGCGGCCGCCCTCCCCGCCGATACCCTCGATGCGGCGGATGCGGTCGCGCAGGCCGGCGAGCAGCGCGGCCTTGGACGGGAAGGCGGGCATAACGTCTGGCATGGGACGGGCCTCCGGTCGGGCAGGATAATGTTCCTGTTATGTTCTAACACGGAACGGGCCGGCGGAGGAGTCCGGAAAAACGAAGGGCACCCCTCGAGGTGCCCCTTCACGCGTTTGAGGACGGTTGTCCGGTGATTGTCCGGCGGTGGCTACCAGCCGACCGCGACGGCGCGGATCTCCCCCCTCCCCTCCTGGAACGCACGCGCGCCCACGCTCTCCATCGCCGTCCAGGTGCGGCGGCGAACTTCGATCTGGCGGCGGCAGTCGCGCGAGCAGTAGAGCGGCGCCGGGCCGCGTTGGTGCGCGCGTTTGAACGGCCGGCCGCAGCAGGCGCAGTACAGGGCTTCCATGGGTTCCTCCCCCAGCAGCTTCGGCTTTCGAGCTTTTTTTCTTTCGACGAGGGGATTGTTCCCGAAGTAACGGACCGCTGGCTAGCGGTGAAAAAGACATATGGCCGTTCGGCGGTTTACGACGATAGCCGAAGGACCGACAATCATCGTGACGGATGAAGCGCTTAGCCTTCGCCTCCCCCATTGGGAGGCGGCGATTCGCCGCACTCCTTCGAGAGTTTGTCATTCGATCATTTCGCGCCTGCGGAAACATTCTATTTGCAATGCAAGAAGCACCTTGCGGCGCCCCATCTGTTGTCGGGATAGGATGGGGCAACAGACGCAGAGGGACACCGCCCATGAGGCTTTCGGCCGTCCGAGGGTTCCTGCAGACCGAAGCCGCCGCCGGGGTGGTGCTGATGGTCACCGCCGCCGTGGCGATGCTGTGGGCGAACTCGCCCCTGGCGGCCGCGTACGAAGGGTTCCTGCACCTGCACCTCGGCCTGACCGTCGGCGGCGCCGGCCTGGACAAGCCGCTGCACTTCTGGATCAACGACGGCCTGATGACGATCTTCTTCCTGCTGGTCGGGCTGGAGATCAAGCGCGAGGTGATGGAGGGCGAGTTGTCCACCCCCGCCCGCGCGGCGCTGCCGGGGATCGCCGCGGTGGGCGGCATGGCGGTGCCGGCGCTGGTCTATGTGGCGCTGAACTACCAGACGCCACAGACGCTGCACGGCTGGGCCATTCCGGCGGCCACCGACATCGCCTTCGCCGTCGGCGTCCTGGCGCTGCTGGGGTCGCGGGTGCCGCAGACGCTGCGCATCTTCCTGCTGGCGCTGGCCATCATGGACGACCTGGGCGCCATCGTGATCATCGCCGTCTTCTACAGCGCCGACCTGAACGCCACCGCGCTGGGCTTCGCCGCGGTCACCGGGCTGGCGCTCGGCTGGCTGACGCTGATGGGGGTGCGGCGGCTGCTGCCCTACATGCTGCTGGGCGTGGTGCTGTGGGTGTGCGTGCTGATGTCGGGCGTGCACGCCACGCTGGCCGGCGTGGCGCTGGCCATCGCCATCCCGCTGAAGGCGGTGGAGGGCGAACCGCACGAGCGCATCCCCCTGCACCGGCTGGAGCACGCGCTGCACCCGTGGGTCGCCTACGCCATCATGCCGCTGTTCGCGCTGGCCAACGCGGGCGTGCCGCTGGAGGGCGTCACCCTGGCCAGCTTCGCCGAGCCGGTGCCGCTGGGCATCGCGCTGGGCCTGTTCGTGGGCAAGCAGGTGGGCGTGCTGGGCGCCACGTGGCTGGCGGTGCGGCTGCGGCTTGCCCCCATGCCGGAGGGCACCACCTGGATGCAGTTCTATGGCGTGGCGCTGCTGACCGGCATCGGCTTCACCATGAGCCTGTTCATCGGCGCGCTGGCCTTCGCCGACCCGGAGCACGCGGTCGCCGTGCGGCTGGGCGTGCTGACCGGCTCCATCGCCTCGGCCGTGGTGGGGTACGCGGTGCTGCGCCTGACCGTGGCGGCACGGCCGGCGGGAATGGCGGAGCCGTCGCGGTCGGCGTAAGGGGAAGCGGGATAAAGGGAACCGGGGGGCCGGTCGGGCGGTTCACAGGGCATGGCCACGATGTACGACGCCCCCTACCGCCGCGCCACCCCGGCGCCCGACCTGGACCTCGACCTGGAGCGCTTGGAGCGGCTGCGCCGGCTGTCCTGGTGGCTGGACTCGCGCTGGACCATCCCCGGCACGCGCATCGGCGTCGGGCTGGACGGCATCGCCAGCCTCGTGCCGGTGGCCGGCGACACGGCGACCGCCATCGTCTCCGCCTACATCGTGGCGGAGGCGGCGCGCTATGGCGTGCCCAAGTCGCTGCTGGTGCGCATGGGGGCCAACGTGGCGCTGGACTGGGCGGTCGGCTCGATCCCGGTGCTGGGCACCATCTTCGACATCGCCTTCAAGGCCAACCGCCGGAACATCAACCTGCTGCACCGCCACCTGGAGGAGCGGATGGCCGGCCGCGTCCGCACGCCGGTGTAGCCGCATTCAAGGGTATAGCCGCGCTCAAGGCAGGGTTCTTGCAACCGTCCTTCCCGGACACGTCCCTTGGGGAGGATCGCATGACCGTCACCGCCATCACCAGCGGCTTCGCCGCCGCGCACCAAACCGCCCGCAAACAGCCGGCCGGCGGGCCGGCCTTCGCCGATTTCCTGGGGGAAGCCAACACGCAGCCGGCCGCGCAGCCCGCCGCACAGGGCATGGGCGCCGGGGTCCGGGCGTCCGGGCCGCGATTGCCGGGCGGCGCGCTCGACGCGGCAGGACTTGCCGCCTGCCCGCTCATGTCCGCCGACCAGCTGCGGGCCGAGACCGCCGCCTTCGAGCAGGACCTGAAAAACCGCTTCACCGCCGCCCACGTCGACACGGGCACCCCCGTGACGCTGGACGTGGCCGGCGACGGC
>NZ_DASPMG010000342.1:0-34173 GCF_035627195.1 Azospirillum sp. | reverse complement strand
GAATGGCAGGCGCTGCCGGAACTGGGACGGCTCGTGGCCGGCGCGGCGCGGCATGCGGCGGATGCGATTGGCGGGGTGGAGGTCGATGCGGAGCGCATGCGCCGCAACCTGGACCTGACCGGCGGGCTGATCATGGCGGAGGCGGTGACCATGGCGCTGGCCGGCCGGATGGGGCGCCTAGCGGCGCACGAGCGCGTCGCCGAGGCCAGCCGGCGGGCGGTCGCCGAAGGACGGCCGCTGCGCGCCGTGCTGGAAGAGGACGCGGACGTCGCCGGCGCGCTGTCGCCCGCCGACCTGGACCGGCTGTTCGATCCGCTGGCCTATGTCGGCGCGGCGCAGGCGTTCATCGATCGGGTTCTTGGGAGGGCGGGGCCATGAGGACGCAGGTCGGCATCGTCGGCGCCGGGCCGGCGGGCCTCGTGCTCGCCCACCTGCTGCACCTGCACGGCATCGAATCCGTGATCGTCGAGGACCGCAGCCGGGAGTATTGCGCGCACCGCATCCGCGCCGGGGTGCTGGAGCAGGGCACGGCCGACCTGCTGGTGGAGACGGGCGTGGGGGAGCGGCTGCTGCGCGAACGGCTGCTGCACCATGGCATCGACCTGCGCTTCGAGGGGCGGACGCACCGCATCGACTTCGCCGAGCTGACCGGGCGCGCGGTCACCGTGTACGGCCAGCACGAGGTGGTGAAGGACCTGATCGCGGCGCGGCTGGCCGCCGGCCTGCCGATCCTGTTCGAGACGGCGGCCTTGGGGGTGGACGGCGTTGACGGGCCGGCCCCGCGCATCCGCGTGCGTGGGCCGGACGGGCGGGAGGATACGATCGACTGCGATTTCGTGGCGGGATGCGACGGGTTCCGCGGCGTGTGCCGCGCCGCCGTGCCGGCCGGGGCGTTGACGGCGTACGAGCGCGTCTACCCCTACGCCTGGCTGGGCATCCTGGCGCAGGCGCCGCCGTCGTCGGACGAGTTGATCTACACCAGCCACGAGCGCGGCTTCGCGCTGCTCAGCATGCGCTCGCCGGAGTTGTCGCGGCTGTACATCCAGGTTTCCCCCGACGACGACATCGCCGCGTGGTCCGACGCGCGGATCTGGGAGGAGATGCACCGCCGCTTCGCCGCCCCGGAGGAGGGCTGGTCGCTGACCGAGGGGCCGGTCCTGCAGAAGGGCATCACGGCGATGCGCAGCTTCGTGGCCGAGCCGATGCGCTTCGGGCGCCTGTTCCTGGCCGGCGACGCCGCGCACATCGTGCCGCCGACGGGGGCCAAGGGCATGAACCTCGCGGTGGCCGACGTGCGCGTGCTGGCGCGGGCGCTGGAGGCGTTCTACCGGCAGGGGCGGACGGATCGGCTGGACGCGTATTCGCACACCTGCCTGCGGCGGGTGTGGCGGGTGCAGCACTTCTCCTGGTGGATGACGCAGATGCTGCACCGGGACCCGGCCGGCAACCCGTTCGACCGGCGCCGCCAGATCGCCGAGCTGCAGGGCGTCATGGCGTCGCGCGCGGTGGCGCAGGCGCTGGCCGAGAACTACGTCGGCCTGCCGTTCGAATAGCCCGGCTTCCGCCCGATGCGGCGCCGTCACGCCTCGCGCCGTCACTCCTCGCGCATGGCGCGGTGCATGCTGTCGGTGATGGGGGCCAGCAGGTAGTCGATGGCGCGCTGTTCGCCCAGCACGATGGCGACCTCGGCCGGCATGCCCGGCGCCAGGACGACGTTCGGCAGCGCCGCCAGGGCCTTCGGCGACAGGCGCACGCGGGCGACGAAATGGTTCATGCCGGTCGCCGGGTCGGTCACGGCATCGGCCGACATGTAGACCACCTCGCCCTCCACCGCCGGTACCTTGCGCTGCTTGTAGGCCGTCAGGTGGACGTGCGCCTTGAGCCCGACCTGCACCACGTCGATGTCGGTCGGCTGCACCCGCGCCTCGACCAGCAGCGAATCGTCCTGCGGCACGATGTCGAGGATGGCCGTGCCCGGCGCCACCACGCCGCCGGGCGTGAAGTACTTCAGCCCCGTCACCCGCCCGTCCTGCGGCGCCACCATGTCGCGGCGCGTCAGCACGTCGCTGACCGAGCGGATCTGCTCCTCCAGCACGGCGGCCTGGGCCTGGGCGTCCTGCAGCTCCCGCGCGGCCTCGCTGCGGCGCGTGTTGCGCAGCTCCAGGATGCGCAGCTGGGTCTGCGCGACCAGCTGCTCGGCCTTGGCGACGCCGGCCAGCAGCTCGCCCCGGCGCCCCTTGGCGTTGGCGAGTTCGCGCTGCAGGGCGAGCAGGCGGGGCTTGGTCGCCTGCCCCTTCAGCATCAGCTCCTGGATGCCGCGCAGCTCCTCGTCGACGGTGCGGACCGCCTCGCGGTTGGCGTCCATCTGGAAGCGCAGGGCGGTGATCTCTTCCTTGATCTGGTCGATCGCCCGGTGCTGCACCTCGATCTGGCCCTCGTACTGCTCCTTGCGCGCCTTGAACAGGCGCAGCTGCACGGCCATCGCCTCGGCCGCCTCGGGCTTGTCGCGGCTGGCCAGCAGGGAGGCGGGGAAGGTGACCGACGGTTCGTCCAGGTATTCCGCACTCAGGCGGGCGATGCGCGCCTGCGTCGTCCAATACTGGCTCTGGTGCTGCGCCAGCACCGCCGCCGGCTGGGTGGCGTCCAGGCGCAGCAGGACCTGTCCCGCCTTGACCAGATCGCCTTCCTTGACCAGCAGTTCCTTGAGGATGCCGCCTTCCAGGTGCGAGAGGGTCTTGCGGTGGCTCTCGACGATGACGATGCCGGGGGCCAGCGCGGCGCTGTCCAGGCGCGCCAGGAAGCCCCACGCCAGGAAGCCGCCGAAGCCGATCACGATGGTGATGCCGGCGGCCATCAGGGTGGCGCGCAGCGACGGCGGCTCCGCTTCCTTGATCGGGGCGGCGACGGTCGTCTGGCGGGTGGTCAGGGCATACGTCATGACGGCCTCACGCGCCCGGCAGGCGGCCGAGGCCGCCGCTTTCGACCGGGATCGGCGTGGGGCGCGGCGGCGGTGGCGCCAGGTTGAGCTTGCCGAACTTCACCACCTCCTCGCGCGGGCCGAAGTGCTCGATGGTGCCGTCGCGCATGACCAGGACCTTGTCGACGGTGGCCAGCACCGACGGGCGGTGGGCGATGATGATCACGGTGGCGCCGTCGTCCTTGGCCGCCTGGATGGCCTGCAGCAGCGCCGTCTCGCCGGCTTGGTCGAGGTTGGAGTTGGGCTCGTCCAGCACCACCAGCCGCGGCCGGCCGAACAGCGCGCGGGCCAGCGCGATGCGCTGGCGCTGGCCGCCGGACAGCACGAAGTTGGCGTCGCCGATGTGCGTCTCGTAGCCGAAGGGCATGCGGCCGATGATCTCGTGCACGTCGGCGCGCCGCGCCGCCTCGATCACGTCGTGCGGCTCGGCCTCCTGCATGCGGGCGATGTTCTCGCGGATCGTGCCGTCGAGGAGCGCGATGCTCTGCGGCAGATAGCCGGTGTAGCGGCCGAAGCTCTCGCGGCTCCAGGTGTAGACGTTGTGGCCGTCCAGGTAGACGCCGCCGGCGGTCGGCTCCCACACGCCGACCAGCACGCGCGCCAGCGTCGACTTGCCCGACCCCGACGGCCCGACCACGCCCAGTACCTCGCCCGGCTCCAGCTGGAAGGAAATGCCCTTGAGGATGGCGCGGTCGCCGCCGGGCGGCACGAAGACCAGACGCTCCACCTTGACGCGCGGGTCCGGGCGCGGCAGGTCCAGGCCGTGGCGGCGGCTGTCGGTCTTGGAAAGCAGCGTGCGCAGGCGCCGGAAAGCGGCGTAGGCGAACACCCACTGCCGGTAGCCCTCGATCATGTTCTCGAAGGGGATCAGCGCGCGGCCCATGATCAGCATGGCGGCGAACATGCTGCCCGGCGACGCGGACTGGTGCAGGACGACGACGACGGCGGTGGCCGTCAGCGCCACCTGGAGCGACATGCGCACGCCCTTGGACACGGCCGTGATCAGCTTGGCCCGGTCGTGCGAGCGGATCATCAGGTCGACGAAGCGGTTCTGCGAGCGCTGCCAGCGCCGCGTCACCGCCTGCGTCATGCCCATGGCCTCCAGCACCTCGCCGTGGCGGACGGCGGCGCCGATCTCGCTGAACGACTTCACGGCGGCGTCGTTGACCTCCATCAGCGGCCGGCGGGTCGCCAGTTCGTTGATGACGCTCAGCACCAGCAGCAGGACCGACGCGATGAGCGCGATCAGCCCGTACATCGGGTGGAGCAGGAACAGCACGATCAGGAACAGGGGCGAGAACAGCGCCTCCAGCGGCACCAGGACGGCGCTGCCGGTGATGAAGTTGCGCAGGTCGCTGACGTCGCGCACCGCCTGGTTGGCGCTGCTGCTTTCGCCGCGCAGGGTGTCGACGACCGCCGCCTCGAAGGCCGGGCCGTTCAGCCGCGTCGCCACCACGTGGCTGGCCACGACGAAGATGCGGCCGCGCAGGAAATCCAGCACCGCCCACATGGCGATACCCACCACCGCGATGATCGTCAGCATGGTCAGCGTTTCCATGCTGCGGCTGGACATCACGCGGTCGAAGACCTGCATCATGTAGATCGGCACGACCAGCTGCAGGGCATCCAGGAACAGGGTGATCGCCGATGCGATTCCCATGGCCCGGAGGAATTCCGCCTGCGTTTCCTTCAGCACCTCGATACCGCGGTTGACCATCGACGGTCCGTCACCCTTCGCAGGACAGCGGGGCGGCGCGCCCGAGCGCAAAACCCCTTGCGGGAAGGTTGTATGCGCCTTCGCCTGGAGGGTCAACGATGGCGCTTGAAACAAATCCGGTGCAAGCGCCGGCTGCACACGAGGTCACGGATGGCCCCCGGCGCCATGGCCGCGGACGGCGTCGAGGTCGAAGCTCACGGCGGTACTCCCTTTCCCGGGGGCAACGGCGGCGCCCGTTTCGGGTGTCGCCGCGGTGAGCGTCACGGGGGCGCCGCGTGGCCGTCGACCATGCCGAGCCGGGCGAGCAGCGGCGCCGCCTGCCGCGCCACGTCGTCCCACGAGCCGGCGCCGACGACCCGGCCGTGCTCCAGGACGATCACCGTGTCGGCGCTGCGCACGGTCGAGGCGCGGTGCGCGACGACGACGACCGCCAGCTCGTGGCGCAGGCGGTCCAGCGCCGCCAGGACGCGCCGCTCGCTCCCGACGTCGAGCGCGCTGGTGGCCTCGTCGAGGATGAGGAGGGCCGGTCGGCGGACGAGCGCGCGGGCCAGGGCCAGACGCTGCCGCTCGCCGCCGGAGAGGCGGCTGCCGCGCTCGCCGACCACGGTATCCAGCCCGTCCGGTAGGGCGCGCACGAAGTCGGCCGCCGCCGCGCGCTCCAGCGCGTCCCACAGCGCCGGTTCGCCGGCCTCCGGCGCGGCCATCGTCAGGTTGGCGCGGATCGTGTCGTGGAACAGGAAGCTGTCCTGGGGAACGTAGCCGGCGCGCCGCCGCCAGGCCTGCCGCGCGGCGCCCTCCAGCGGCCGGCCGTCGACCAGGATGCGGCCGCCGTCCGGCGCCAGGAGGCCGAGCAGTAGGTCGGCCAGCGTCGATTTTCCCGCCCCGGACGGGCCGATCACCGCGGTGATGCCGCGCGCGGGGATCTCGGCGTCCACGCCGGCCAGCGCGGGCGGATCGCCCTCGGCGTGGCGGAAGACCACGCCCTCCAGACGCAGGCCCCGCGTGAAGGGCGGCGGCTCGACCGTGCCGGACCCGGCCGGCTCGGCCGCCGCCCGGCACTGGTCCAGGAGGTCGGTCAGGGCGGCGTGCGCCGGCAGCGCGTGCAGCACCGTCCGGTAGCCGTCCCGCAGCGCCAGCCCCGCCGACGCCAGCCGGGCGAAGGCGACGACCAGCACCAGCGTGTCCGCCAGCGGCACCGCGAAGCCGCGCACGGCAAGCACCACCACCAGCGCCGTGGCCGCCGCCGCCACCACGCGGGCGACCGCCCGTTCGGTTCCGGAGGTCCGCTGGTGGTCGAGGACGTTCGCGCGCGCCGCCGCGGCGCGCTCGGCGAAGCGCTGGCGCCGCGCCGGTTCCAGCCCGTGGCTGCGCACCACCCGCATGCCGGTGATGTCCTCGGCAAGGTCGGCGTGCAGCGCGCGGCCCAGGTGCTGCATGGAGCGGCCGAGCTGGTAGGTGCGCCGGTTCAGGGGGCGCATGGCCAGCGCCATGACGGCGGCGAGGACGAGCGCCCCGCCGGTGAGCAGCGGCGACAGGATGGCGGCGACGGCCAGCAGCGCCGGCACCTGCAGCCCGGCGGCGCCCAGGCGCAGCAGGAACTCCACGCCCATGCCGGTGCGCCCGGCCTCCTCGGTCAGCGCCTGCTGGACGGCGCCGGCGCGCAGCCGCGCGAAGGTGCGCCATTCGGTGGCGAGCAGGGCGGCGTGCAGGCGGGTGCGCAGGCGGTCCATGAAGGCCAACCGCAGCCTGAGCGCCGCCAGCGTGCGGGCACGCACCACCCACGCCGCGGCGGCGACGAGAACCAGATAGGCGGCCAGCGCGCCCTCCAGCCCGACGGGGCCGACCCCGAGCGCCGCCAGCCAGCCGGCCACCCGCCCCGATCCCGTGATGCCCAGCAGATCGAGCAGCGGCACCAGGAGCATGAGGCCGGCGCCCTCGGCGAAGGCGGCGACCGCCATCAGAGCCGCCACGGCGGCCAGACGCCGCGGGCTGGTGGAGCGCACCACGTCGCGCACCAGCGCGGCGAGGCGCCGCCGTGGGGAATCGGCGGGCGGGGATGAGGGAAGGCGGGCGGAATCGGACACGCGGGACGGCTTTCGCAACGGACGGTTTTCGCAGCGGATGGCGGGCGTCAGTCCGGCGGCGCCTTGTGCCCCGCCGGCCGCTTCCGGCGCGCGTTGCGCACCACCCACCCGACGGGCCGCAGGAACGGATACAACCACAGCAACCGGTCGGGTAGCGGAAAAACACCCCAGTCGACGGGGTTGGCGAGGTCCGCGCGCAGTTCGTCCCAGCCGTGGCGCCAGTCGTCCTTGAACGAATAGAGGTAAAGCCGCCGCCACGCCTCGCGGCAAAGCCACGCGGCGCTGCCCTCGCGGGGCATGTCCAGCCACCGGGATCCGGTGAAGAAGCGGGCGACGAAGCGCCGGGCGCGGCGGCCGTCGCGTCCCCCGGCGTGCCAGTGCCCGGCGTGCGGGTGCCCGGCGTGCGGGTGGCCGGGCAGCGGCAGCCCGAGCCAGCCGTGCCCCAGCGTCACCATGAGGCGCATGGCCGCGCGCAGCCCGGCCGCCTCCGCCTGGGCCAGCGCCCCTGCGGCGCCTTCGGCGTCCTTCAGCAGCGCCGTCAGGTCGGCCAGCCAGCACAGCCGCTCCCAGCAGTGGTGGGCGCCGTGGACGCACAGGTAGAGCGCCAGCACGCGCCGGGGCAGGGTGGCGACGGCCACGCCGGCCAGCGCCACGTCGACCCGGTCGCGCCAGAGGGAGTCGAAATCGGCTTCCAGCCGGCGGGGATTCGCGGTCAGGCGCTGGTGCAGCTCGACCACGAGGCCGCGCCCGGCGTCGCGGTAGGTCAGGTCGCGGAACAGCCGCTGGCCGGCGGCGCGGCGGGCCGGGGAGATGGCCGGCCCGTCGAGCCGGTAGCCGGCCGCGGCGAGCACGGCATCCGCCTCCCAGAACCGGGCGGGGTCGACCAGCAGGTCGATGTCGCCCGGTCCACGCATGGCGAGGTTTCCGTAAAGCTGCTGCGACAGCACCACGCCCTTCAGCACCAGCACCCGGATGTCCGCCGCCGCGAACAGGCGGACGAGGCGGACCACCTCGGCGGCGTGCGCCAGACACCGGCGGGTATCGGCCGCCGCCGCCCGGCGCAGCGCGGCCAGGACGTCCGGCGGCACGTCCGCCGCGCCGTCGGCCTGGAGCCCGGCAAGGACGAGCGCCGTCGCGCGGTGCCGCGCCGCCCCCCGAAGCACGGCCGCCCAGTCCGGCCCCGCCGCCATCGCGGCGCGCAGGGCCGTGACGTCGCCGTTCCCCTGCGCCCGCCGCACCGCCGCGCAGAGCAGCCGGAACTCCGGCGCCAGCGGCGCCAGGATGTCTGCGGCGCCGGTCATGGCTAGGGCGACGTCCGCCCGAAGACGCCTTCCCGCGGCAGGCCGGTCTTCGGCGATGGTCCGCCGGGGCGGGCCGCACGCGGAGGGGTGCCGGGTGTCCCCCCTTCTGCGACCGCAACGTCCAGTTCCGCTGTGCCCACGGTTCATTCTCCGAGGTGGATCGCCTGCCGTCCCTGCGCCCGCAGTCGTACCATGCATCGCCCGCCCCGTCAGCCGCCAAGCCGGCCGGCCGGTGTCGGCCGACCGGTGTTGCCCGTCGGGTGTTGGCCGGGCCGGGAGCGCCAAAACTGTCCCACACGGGAGCATTGACGGCACGGTTTGGATGCCGGTACGGTCCGGACCATGGACAGGACTCCGTGGCCGCGTGTGTTGCCGCATGCCCCGGTATGACCCCATGGGTTTTTGAATTCTTCACACGGCTTCGGCGGGTTGATCTTCCCCGATGAGACGATTCCTTCAGACGTCATGCCTCTACGTCATCGGGTTGCTGCTGGTTGGCTATGTGCTTGGCGGCCGTGGTTTCGCTCATGTCGGGGTGCCGCCGATCTATGTTGGCGAGGTTGTCCTGCTCCTCAGCCTTGTCCTGTACCTGTGCGCGCCTGATTTCCGTATATTTGCCGATTCGCGCATCCTTTGGCTTCTGATCGCGTTCGATTTGTGGTGCTTGTCCAGATCGCTTCCCCATCTCGAAGAATACGGGGTCGACACGCTGCGCGACTCCGCGCTCTACGGCTATTCGGCCTTCGCGTTCATCGTCGCGTCGCTGATGAACGATCGCCACATGGTCCGCGGCCTCGTCATCGCGTTCGACCGGGCATTGAGCGTCAGCGTGGTGCTCCTGCCCCTGTTCATCGTCATGGCCCCGCGCCTGGCCAATGGTCCCATTGATTACGTCCCGTTCATCCTGCTCAAGGCCGGCGACGTCGCCGTGCACCTTTCCGGGGTTCTGGCGTTTCGGCTGCTTCGGCTGCGGGAGGCGATGGCGCCCGGCCACCCGTTGCCGCGCTGGCTTCCGGACTGGCTCTTCTGGTCGTCGTGGATGGCCGCGGCCCTGTGGGTGATCGCCGGCGCCCGCGGCGGGCTGCTGGCCATGGCCGCCGGCATCCTGGTCGTTTTCCTGTTCGGCTATGGGCGCCGGCCGGTGGCGTTGTTCGTCGCTGCCCTCGTCGGCGTGCTGACCGTGATGGCCGTGTTCGGCATTCGCATCGAAACGGAACGGCGCGAGATTTCGGCCGAGCAGATTCTCGCCAACGTTCTCAGCATCACCGGCGAGCGGCCTGCCGATGCC
The DNA here is from genome assembly GCF_035627195.1 of Azospirillum sp. Taxonomy (GTDB): domain Bacteria; phylum Pseudomonadota; class Alphaproteobacteria; order Azospirillales; family Azospirillaceae; genus Azospirillum. Next base: position 24,806 of record NZ_DASPMG010000342.1, on the reverse strand, counting down.
GTCGGCATCGACGCGGTCGAGCTTGAATCCACCGCCACGTGGCGATTGCTGTGGTGGGAGGACATTCTCGATTACACCCTGTTCGGCGAGTATTTCTGGACCGGCAAGGGGTTCGGCGAGAATCTGGCCGATTCAGACGGGTACCAGGTTTCCGAACTGGGGGATTTGCGCAGTCCGCACAACGGCCATCTGACGGTTCTGGCCAGAGCCGGCGTGCCGGGGCTCGTGCTGTGGGGGGGCCTGCACGTCGCCTTCGTGACGGCGCTGATCCGCATGGCCATCAGGATGAAGCACGCGGGGGCCGATGCCTGGCAGCGGGCGAACGTGTGGATCCTGGCGACGTGGGCCGCGGCCGCGGTCAACGCCACCTTCGATGTCTATCTGGAAGGCCCGCAAGGCGGCATCTGGTACTGGTCGATCATAGGAACCGGACTGGCGGTGCTGGCCGTCGAGCGGCGCATGCTGATGGCGCAGGCCGGCGGCACCCGCGCGGGCGTTCTCCGGCCCCGGGCCGTGTCATGACGGTGCGGGGGTTTCTGGCGGCGCGGCCCGACACGCTCCTGGCCCATCTGATCGCCACCGGCGTCGGCGAATTCGTGTACCGCATCACGCAACTCCTGACGGTTGCCCTGGCGGGGTGGGTCCTCGGCGCCGCGGACCTGGGCGTCATCGGCATCGCCTGGTCGCTGACGGCCATCGCGGCGGGAATCGTGCAGGCCGGATCCGAGCATGCCGGGACCCACCGTCTGGCCGTGTCGCCGCCGGACCAGGGGGCGCGGATCCTCACGGACGTGTCGGCCCTCAAGCTGGGCCTGATCCTGGCGGCGGTGCCGGTCCTCTTCGGCGTGCAGACGGTGTTGGGATACGTGGACGCCGGGTCGCGGCTTCAACTGGCGGCCCAGGTGTGCTCGATGGCGCTCGTCTCGCTGGGTTATGGCTGGGCGCTGAACGGGCTGGGCCGCTTCTACGAGCAGGGACTGATCAGGCTGTTCCAGGGCCTTGCCACGCTCGTGCTGCTGGTTCTCCTTCTGCTCGTCTTCCGATCGCCGCTGGCCGTGCCGGTTGCCGAGGGGGCGGCGGCCATGCTGGCGATCGTCGTCGCCCGCCGCCGTCTCGGCCCCTTTGCGCGCCTGTCCCTGCCGTCGCTCACGGCCGTGCGCGAGCTTGCCAGGCCGGCCATTCCCCTGGGATTCGCGGCCACAGTGGGAACCGTGATCTGGCAGGCGCCGATCCTGTCCGCCGCGCGGTGGACCCCGATTGAGGAGGTCAGCCATCTGTCGGTGCTGTTCCGCCTCATGCTTGGCCTGCACCCGTTCCTGAACGTCGCGCTGCAGACCATCTATCCCTCCCTGGCGCGGACGATGGCGTCGGATCCGCACCGCGGCCGGGAAATGGTGTTCGTCCTGACGCTCCACGCGTCCGTGGCGATGACGGCCGTCGTCGTCGTGCTGGCCGGCATGAGCGAAATCCTGGTGCCCACGATTCTGGGGCCGCACTTTCCGCAAGCCGCGCCGCTCTTCCGCCTGCTCGTTCCGGTCATGGTGCCGTTCACCATCGCCGCGGCGCTGACCTCCGCGCTGGTCGCCCGCGGGCAGGCCCGGACCATCGTCTGTGTCACCACGGCGACGGCGGCGATGGCGGCCGTGGCCAGCAACGGCGCGTTCTGGCTCTGGCCCACGGCGACGGGGGCTTTGGTCTTCCATGGGGTGCTGTGGGGACAGGCCGCCATGACGGGGATCGCCGCGTGGCGATGCGGGGTGATCGGCCGGCCGGCCGCTGCATGGAACGTCTGGCTGAACCCGTTGACGCTCGGGCGGATGGTCCATCTGGAGCGCGCCGGGACCATGTCCGGCGCTTCGCTGCACCCGGCCAAATGATGGGCGTGGACGCCGGTGCATGCGGAGCCGGCGGCTCGTTGAGCCGGACAGGCCGCTGCGTCATGGAACCGTGCCGGCCCCGCAAACGACTGTAGATACGCCGACGTGCCAGCGAGGCTCGTCCGTTGCACACCACCAGGAGCGATCATGCGCGTGCTTTTGGTCCATGAACGATACCGCTTGCGCGGCGGCGAAGACGTCGCCGTCGAAGCCGAGGAGGCATTGCTGAGGGAGCATGGAGTCGACGTCGCGAGCCTGATCGAAGACAACAATCGCATCCAGGGCGGCGGCACGCTGGGTTTGGCCTTGCGCTCCATCTGGTCGCGCGAAGGCTATGACCTGGTGTCCCGCGCCATCGCCGCGCACCGGCCCGACATCGTGCACGTCCACAACACCTTTCCCCTCCTGTCCCCGGCCGTCTACGACGCCATCCGGGCGCATGGCCTGCCGGTCGTCCAAACACTTCATAATTTCCGGCTTCTGTGCGCCAACGGATTTTTGCTGAAACAGGGGGCGCCGTGCCAGGAGTGCCTGACCCGTCTGGTAAAGTGGCCGGCCGTCGCCCACGCCTGCTATCGCGGGGATCGCAAGGCGAGCGCCGCCGTCGCGGCAATCGTCGGCATTCACAAGGCCCTGGGCACCTGGAGAAACAAGGTCGATCTGTTTCTCGCCCTCAATCCCCACTCACGGGACCTGTTCATAGAAGGCGGATTGCCGCCCGATCACGTCGACGTCTGCCCGCCCGCGGTCCGCGATCCGGGACCGGCAGCCGCATCCGCATCCGACCGCAGAGGCGCGCTCTTCGTCGGCCGGCTGAGCCCGGAAAAGGGCATCGAGACCCTGATCGAGGCTTGGCGCGGCGTCGACATGCCCCTCGACGTCGTCGGCGAAGGGCCACTGTCCGAACGTTTGGCGCGGCTGGCTCCGGCGCATGTGCGCTTCCACGGCGGGCTGTCGGCATCGGGCGTGTCGGCGGCCATGACGCGTGCCGCCGTTCTCATGTTCCCGTCGCTCTGGTACGAGAACTTCCCGCTGGTCGTGGCGGAGGCCATGGCGCACGGCCTGCCGACCCTCGCATCGTCGGACAGCGCGGTTGTCCACATGCTCGAGGACGGGGTGTCCGGACGCTTTGCCCGTCCCGGCGACGTCGCCGAGTGGCGCGCGAAGGCGGCCGCGATGATGGCGCAGCCGGACATGCTGCACCGGATGGGAGCCGCCGCGCGCCGCACGTTCGAAACGCGCTTTTCCGCCGCACCGGCCTTCGCACGGCGCATGGAACTCTACCAGGGACTTCTGAACGCCCGCACCAATCCCCGCACGGACGTCGACGCCGCCTGATTTAGCCGGGCGCGTGACGCGTCCATCCCTCCGCGGTCGGCGGTGTTCTACTGCCGTGGGCCGTGCAGGCGAAGGTAGAGAGCCATGTCGTCCTCCGACACCGCGGCCAGCGCGTTGCGCACCAGCGGCCCGGCTTCCGGCCGGGCGCCGAGCCGGGCGACGAAATTCGGATCCGCCACCCACATCAGGCGGACCTGCCGTTCCAGCAGCTCGACGACCTCCCGGTCCATGGCCGGCAGAAGCCGCAGCGCCAGATCGATGCGCGACGGCATGAGTGCCGGGATGAAGGAGCCGGACAGCATCGACATGCGCAGCGCGGCCACCGCCGCCTTCACGTCGCCTTCCCAGTTGCGCAGATGGGCCAGACGAAGCCAGACGCTGGGCTGGCCGGGCGCGCGGGTGAGCGATGCCACCGTCGCCTCCGTGGCGGCGGCGAGAAGCTCCTTCCGCTCGGCGCCCACCGCCGCATCGGCCGCGCGCAGGAGCAGCAGCCCCCGGTCGCCCTCCAGCTCGCCGTCGCGCACCCAGCGGTACGCCGACGCCAGATCCGCCGACGCCGCGGCGAGTGCCTGAGGCTGCACAGCCTCGGCGCCGGAGTGGACGTCCCACAGAACGGCGCGGGCGTCGAGCGTCGCCACGCCGGCAACCAGACGCGGCAGCCCGAACGCCAGGAGCAGGCAGCCCGCCACCCCGGCCACCACCGCGGCCCCCCGGTGCGAGGGGGCGGAGCGGGGAGGGGCGGGCGCCCGTGCCTCGATGGCCGCCGTCTCACTCGCCGTAGTAGTCGCGGTATCGGCCATAATACTGTCCGTAGTCGCCATAGCCGTAGCGGGTGTGCTTGCGCTGGTTCACCTGCGACAGGACGGTGCCGTACGGGTTCACCCCGGCGGCGCGCAGCAGCTTCATGCCGTTGCGCACGGCGTCGCGCGGCGTCGAGTTCCAGCGGATCAGATAGACGACGCGGTCGGCGATCCGGGCGAGGATGCGCGAATCGGCCACGGCCAGCACCGGTGGCGAGTCGATGACGATGCGGGTGTAGCGCTTCAGCAGGTCGCCGAGAAGGGCCTCGACCTGGGGCCCCTGGATGATTTCGGCGACGTTCCCGTAGCTGCCGGCCGGAAGGAAGTCGAGGCTGCCGCCGATGCCCGGCTGGACGACCTCGTCGAAGGCGGCTTCGCCGGCCAGGAGCTGGGCCAGACCACGCTCTCCGTCGACGCCCAGCGCCTTGTGCAGGCGGGGGCGGTGGACGTCGCCGTCGATAAGGAGCACCCGGTCATCCACCTTCGAGAACAGCAGCGCCAGGCACAGCGAAACGAAGGTCTTGCCTTCCTTGGGCACCGAGGAGGTGACCAGGACCACCCGGCTGGCCTCCGCGCCGTCGCCGAGGTGGAGCGCGGTGCGCAGGCTGCGAACGCCGTCGGCCAGAGCCGACCGGGGACGCTGCAGCACCTCGTCGACCGGACGGTCGGTGCTGCCGCGGTGAAGCGGGATCATGGCGAGCGTCGGCAGCCCGGTCAGCTCCTCCGCGTCGTCGGCCGACCGCACCGCGTTGTCGAGGCGGTCGATGACGAAGACCAGCGCGATCCCGCCCAGCAGCGACAGCAGCGCCGACAGCCCGAGGACGGACCGCGTGGCCGGGAAGGACGCCATGACCGGAACATCGGCCGGCGACACGATGCGGGCGTTGGCGCGCTGCATGCGCTCCTGCTCGGCCTCGCGCTTGAAGCGGCCCAGGAACGCCTCGTACAGGCTCTTGCTGGCCTCCGCCTGACGTTCCAGCTCGCGCAGCCGCACCTCCGCCGCGCCGGCCACGTTGGTCTGGCGCCGCAGGCCGTCGAGTTCCCGCTCCAGCGAGTGGACGCCGGCCGCGGCCACCTCCACGTCGTTGGCGATGGAGGCGGCGATCTTCTCGATCTCCCCCGCGATCTTGCCGCGCAGGTCGTTGAGGTCGGCGCGCAGGCCGAGCATGCGCGGGTGGCGGTCGCCGTAGGTCTTCAGCGCCTCCGACATCTCGCGGGACTTCATCGCCTCCTGCTCGCGCAGGCGCTGGATGAGTTGCGACTGCAGGACGTCGGTCGACGTGTCGACGCTGCCGCGGGTGCGGACGAGCACGCGCACCTGGTCCAGCCGCGCCTGCTTCTGCGCCAGATCGGCGCGCGCCAGCACCAGGCGCGAATTGAGTTCGGAGAGCTGCTGGTCGTTGACGGTGGCCTGACGCTCGTTCTTGCGCCGCAGGTCGTGTTCGGAGCGGAACTGCTCGACCGCGTTCTCGGCGGCGACCACGTCGCGGCGCAGCGCGTCGAGGCGCTCGCCGAGCCAGCCGGTGACGCGCCGCGCCTCCTCGAAGCTCGCCTCCAGGCGGTCGACCACGTACAGCTCGGCCACGGTGTTGGCGATAAGCGCAGCCTTCTCGCGGTCCTCAGAGACGTACTGCACGGTGATGATGTAGGAGCGGCGCTGCGGGCGCACCGTCAGGCGCGAGGAAAAGGCGCGCACGATGCGTGCCCGCTCGATGTCCTCGCGGGCGGTCGGCCCCAGCTTCTGCGGCTCCTCGCCGCGCGAGATCCACGACACCGGGATCCAGGACATCGGGTTGAGCGACGCCAGGAAGGTGGCCAGCGGCCGCGGCTCGCGCAGCTTGGCGTTGAACTCCGGATCTTCGTCGAGCCGCAGCTTGGTGACGACGCGGCGCGCGAGAACGGTCGAGGCGATGAGTTCCGCCTCGGTCTGAACCACGGCTTCGCTCACGCGCTGGCGCGCCACCGTCATCGTGCGGTCGGCCAGCACGTCGTTGGTTTCCGGCGCCTCGATCATGATCTGCGCCGTGGCGGTGTAGCGGGGCGTCGTCTGCTTCAGCACCAGCACGGCGGGAACCAGCACCAGCGCCATGCAGACGAGGATGATGAATTTGCCACGCCAGACCAGCCGCCAGGCCCAGCGGGCGCCCTGGCGGAAGTCGATCATGGTCTGGGAAGGCGGCAACGACAGAGATTCGCGATCGGTCATGGGCCCCGAGTGGGCCTCCTCGCCGTGGTCGGGACGTGTGGAGCGCAGCGGATCAGTACTGCAGGCCCAGCCTCAGCATGAAGGTGGTTTGGGTGAAGCTTTCGGTCTCGGCCTGCGACCGCTTGTTGCGGTAGCCGACCTCGCCGCCGGTGTAGACCTCCGGCGTGAAGGCGTAGATCACGCGGGCGCGGCCCTCGTAGGTCCATGCGTCGCGGTTCTTCACGCCCGAGAACTGGTCGTAGGCCACGCTGCCGTAGCCGGTCAGGATGATGTTGCGCTCCAGCTCGTGGCGCACGGTCAGGTTGAAGGCGTTGCGCACCATGCCCGAAGCGCTGGCGGTCGTCGTCTCGTTGACCGACCGCTCGAACGACGGGACGATGATGGTCAGCGTCGTCGGCGTCCAGTTGAAGGTGGCGCGCACCGACAGGCCCTGCGGGTCCTTGAACCGGGCGTCGCGATAGTTCTGCGCGAAGTAGCCCACCAGGAAGTCGCCGCGGACGAGCTGGCTAATGTCGACGCCGATACCCGCTTCGACCCGGTAGCCATAGCTGTTGCGGTCGAAGCCGGCGCGGTCCCGCGAGTCGTCGTAGATCCGGCGGTTGCCGGACACCTCGGTGACGGCGGCATATCCGGGGAACATCTCGTAGCTGCCGCGCAGGCGGGCGAGCAGTTCCCAACGGTCGCGGTCCGCGTTGCGGACCGTGGTGCCCGCCGCGGTGGAGACGCTGCCGAAGACGCGGCGATCGACGCCGACTTCGCTCACGACCGTGTAGCGGCCGAACTGGTGCTTGAAGCCGCCGCGGTTGACGAATCCGCTGATCGGCGTCGGCTCCAGGCCGCGCACGTCGTCGGGGCTGCCACGGTCCTCATGGCGGGAGAAGAGCTGGCCGAAATAGGTGGCCTGCGTCTCGCTGGAGAAGTCGTAGCGGCCGTCGACGTCGAACTGCAGGTCGGTGCGGTTGTCGCTGTTGTAGCGCTTGTGCAGGTACTGCTCGGCCAGCAGCGACAGGTTGAGCGCGTGCTCCTTGAACCGTGAGCGCAGCTTCAGCTCGGGGCGGATGACCGTGACGAAATCGCTGCGCTTGTCCGTCTGCGTGGCGAACAGGTTGGTGTTGTAGGTCTCGTCCAGCTCGAGCTTGGGCAGGAACAGGAACTGGCCGAGGTCCACGCCCTTCGGCTGGTAGCTGTCGTGCAGGCGCTCCGAATCGTCGCGGCTCTTCGCCTTGTCCTCGGGGTCGGCTTCCCTGGTGATCTTCGCCCCGGAGCCCTGGCGGCGCGGGTCCTCGCCCGGCTGCGTGGCGCCGCGCACCTGCGCGGCGGCGGGCTCGCTGAAGGCGAGCAGCCCCGCCGCGAACGTCGCCACGACGCCAAGCGCGGCCAGCGCGTCGGCGATTCGCCGGCCCTGCGCGGGCGCCGTGCAGGAAATCTTCAAGCTGTCACCATGGGGGAGGGCTCGGACGGCGGTCATATCAATCGTAAGGCTTGGTTGGTCGCACATCCGTACTACCACCGACGTCGCCGTCGCGCAAAGAAACAAGATGTCTGTCACAAGGATATTTCGCGCAAAGCGCGTCATTCCGGTCACAGCGACACGCGGGGCGCCGCAGTTATACGCGCGCCTGGAGAATGCGCCGGTGCGTGCCGTGCAGGGCGACGGCGCTCAGCACGCCCGTGGCGTAGGCGCCGGTGTCCAGGCCGATGCGGTTGGGCAGGACCTGCGGCTCGTCCAGGACGGTGTGGCCGTGCACCACCACCTTGCCGTGGGACCGGGGCGACGACAGGAACGGTTCGCGGATCCACAGGAGATCCTCCAGCCGCTGCCGTTCGAGCGGCACGCCGGGGCGGACGCCGGCGTGCACGAACGCGTAGTCGCCGAGCACGGCCATCGGCTCCAGCGACTCGAGGAAGGCGCGGTGCTCCTCGGGCAGCCGTTCCTCGAGGGCGTCGCGCAAGGCGCGGCAGCGCGCTGCATCCGCGATGCCGACGGACGCCCGCACGCCGTAGCTGGCCAGCGCCTCGGCCCCGCCATAGTTCAGCCACTCGGCGCCGGCGGCCGGCTCGCGCAGGAAATCCAGCATCGCCGCCTCGTGATTGCCCAGGAGAAAGCGGCAGGCCGGGCCGGTGCCGGCGGCGGCCGCCGCCCTGGCGCACAGGAGATCGAGCACGCCGCGGCTGTCCGGGCCGCGGTCGACATAGTCCCCGAGGAACACCAGCAGGGGCTGCAGGCCTTCCTCCTCCCGGCGCTGCCCGGCGTCGCGGTCGATGACTGCCAGCAACCGCTCCAGGCACCTCCGTTCGCCGTGCACGTCGCCGATGGCGTAGAGGCACAGGCCGTCGGGGGCCGCCGCCGGCGCGTTTCCGCCCGCTGCTCCGCCCGCCCGTCCGCCCATGGCGCCGCCGCCCAAGGACCCGAAAATGCTGCGCAGGAACGACCGCATCACGTCTGACCGTCCGGTTTCGCGGTGTACGCGGTTGCAGGAAACCGCAAATGTCGTTTAATTGGCTTTTGCCATATGCCGACCGTTGCGGGAAAAGCAACGTCCATCTGCACGGTAACAGGAGTTCGTGGTCAATGCTTTCTCTCTTCCGCGGACGCGCTTCCCGCGCCCTTGTCCGCACCGCGGTCGTCGCCGGGCTTTTCGTCGCCGGCTGCTCGTCGACGCAGGGGTTCCCGACCGTGGATGCGCCGATGAAGATCAACAGCCCGACCGACGGCTACCTGCTGGAACCCGGAAACCGCGTGCGGCTGACCGTTTTCGGCGAAAACAGCCTGTCGGGCGATTTCACCCTCGATCCCGCCGGCAACGTGGCGCTGCCGCTCGTCGGCAACGTGCCGGCCAGCGGCGTGACCGCCAAGACCCTGGCGAAGCGCATCGAGGACCTGCTCAAGAAGGACGCCTATCTGCAGGACCCCAAGGCCGCCGTCGAGGTGCAGACCTTCCGGCCGTTCTACGTGCTGGGCGAGGTGCGCCAGCCCGGCGAGTTCCCCTACACCAGCGGCATGACGGTGCTGAGCGCCGTGGCCCGCGCCGGCGGCTACGACTACCGGGCGCGCGAGGGTGAGGTGGTCCTGGTCCGCGTGGTCGACGGCGAGCAGCAGGACTACCGCGCGGTGGAGCGCACGCCGATCCTGCCGGGCGACATCGTCAAGGTGCTGCAGCGCCGGTTCTAACGCCGGCACCCGTCCCGGCGCGCGATTATGGCCGCCGCCGGGCAACCAGGGTTTGCAAGGCCCTGGAACAGGTGGCGCGTTGTGTAGTATCACGTTCGACGAGGTCGCCCGAAAAGTGGCGCGCCGGTCGTCAAAGCTTGGAAGGAGTGGGTGGCATGAACAGGTTCCATGGCGTTCTGACCGCAGCGGTGCTGGCCGCCGGCGTCGGGCTGACCTCGGCCGCCTACGCCCAGGCGCCCCAAGCCAGCCCGAACAACCGCGGCCAGGGACAGGGTCCCGGCCAGAACCAGGGCCAGGGCCAGGGGCAGCAGCAGGTCAACCTGCCGCCGGCGCTGCAGGCGGCGGTGCTCACCGGCAACCCGCAGGCCGTCCAGCAGGCCATCAACACGCTGAGCGGCGGCAATCCGCAGCAGGCCGGCAACCTGGCCTCCCAGGTGGTGCGGGCCGCCGAGCAAATGCTGAACACCAACCCGCAGGCCGCGATCCGCGCCGCCGCCGCCGCGGTGGAGACGGTGAAGAACACCACCGTCCAGACGTCCTCCCCGCAGCAGACGGAATCGGTGGTGACCACCGCCGCCCGCATCTTCGTCAACCCGAACGCGCAGCGCGTGGCGCCGGAATCCGTGGCCCAGCTGGCGACCGCCGCCGTCCAGGTGGCCGTCGCCACCGGCAACCCCACGCTGACGGCGAACACGGCGAATCAGGCCGTCAGCGCCGCCGAGAAGATCCTGAGCGTCGCCCCCGCCGCCGCCGTCCAGGTGGCCGCCGCCGCCGTCCAGTCGGTGAAGGAAATACCGGTGATGCAGGGCGCGCCGCAGACGACCATGCAGGTGGTGACGACCGCCGCGCGCATCATCGTGCAGCCGGAGGCGCAGCGCGTGGCACCCCAGACGGTGGCATCGATCGCCGCCACGACCGTGCAGGTGGTGTCCAACCCGACCGTGTACCAGTCGGTGCCGGGCGCGGCCGTCACCGTGATGGACAACGCCTACAAGGCGGCCACCAGCCAGACGGTCTCCGCCGTGGTGCCGAGCGCCGAAGGCGTGTTGCGGCGAGAGCTTCTGCAGATTGCACAAGCCCCCGCGCTCAATGCCGGGGTCCCGGTCGATACCATCCTGAAGGGCAACACTCCGGACACGCAGCAGCCGCCGCAACAGACGGGCGGGCCGGTGAACCCGCCGAACAACAACGAGCGGCTGGCGGAGGTCGTGAAGGAAGAGAACAAGACCAAGCAGGGGAGCGGCAACTGACGCAGCACCCAAGGCGGAGCAGCCGGTGTTCGCCCTGACCAACACGACGGTGTTTCGGCTGGTGCTCGCGGCCGTCCTTCTGGCGCCGCTGCCGCTCGGCGGCAATCGCCCCTGGGCCTGGAGCCTGCTGGCGGTCACCGTGGCCGTTCTCCTTCTGCTCTGGTGCTTGGGGGTGCTGGCCGGCAAGGCCCGCGCGCCGGTCCCGCCTGGCCGGCTGTGGATGGCGATCGTGCCGTTCGCGCTGGTGTTGCTCTGGGCCTTCGTGCAGACCCTGGACCTCGTGCCGCGCGCCGGATGGCATCCGCTGTGGGCGGAGGCCGCCACAGCGCTCGGCCAGCCGGTCGCCGGGGGAGTCTCGGTCGATCCGGAGATGTCCCGCACCGCCCTCATGCGGTTGCTGTGCTATGGCGGGGTGTTCTGGCTGGCGGTGCAACTCGGCCGCGAGCGCTCGCGCGCCCGGGAGGCGCTGGTCGCCGTCGCCGTTGCCGGCGCCGTCTACGCCAGCTACGGGCTCATCGTCCATTTCTCCGAATCGGAGCGCATCCTGTGGCTGGAAAAGTGGACCTACATCGGCGACGTGACCGCCACCTTCGTTAGCCGGAACGCCTACGGCGGCTACGCGGGCCTGGGCGCACTGTGCTGCGTGGCGCTGTTCCTGCACGCGCTGAGGCCGCCGCGCGCCGGCGAGACGCGGCGCGCCTACGACCTGACCGAACTCGTGATGGTGCGCGCACTGCCGTTCCTGATGGGGGCGGTGGTCATCGGCTCGGCGCTGCTGCTGTCGCATTCGCGCGGGGCCTTCCTCAGCACCGGCGGCGGCCTGCTGGCGCTGATCCTCGCGGTGCTGGCTGGGCGCATCGTCCGGCCGCGGACCGCCATCATCCTGGGCGTGGTGCTGGGCGCCATCGGCATCACCGTGCTCGGCGTCAGCGGCGAGGAGACGGTCAAACGGCTGGCCGACACCACCAGCGACGTGCGCACGGACCTGTTCCGCCTGACCGTCGACGCGGTCGAAGACGCCCCCTGGACCGGCCATGGGTTCGGCGCCTTCCTGCCGGCCTTCCGCATGTACCGCGACGCGTCGCTGGCCGCCGATCTGGTCTGGGACTTCGCCCACAACGTCCATCTGGAATTCGCCATGGACCTCGGCCTGCCGGCGGCGGTGCTGATGTACCTGTCGCTGGCCACGGTGGTGGCGGTGTGCCTGCACGGGCTGGTGCGGCGCCGGCGCGACCAGATCTATCCGGCGGTGGCGGTGGCCGGCGCGACGCTGACCGGCCTGCACGGCATCGTCGACTTCAGCCCCCAGATGCCCGCCGTCGCGGTCACGCTGGCGCTGCTGCTGGGCATCGGCTGCGCGCAGTCCTGGCGCACCGCCGAGGGCGGAACACCATGATGGTTGCCTTCCGGTCGTCGCCATGACCATCGACGAGATCCGCCGGCACGCCGTTAACGGGCCGCCCGAGGCCCGGGACGGGACGGTGCTGCCGGTGAACGCCTTCCGGGCGCCGCGCCGCGGCATCGCCACGGCAGTGCTGGCGTTGGGCGACGTCGTCTCTCTGGAAGCAGCCGTGCTCCTCGCCGTTCTCCTGCGGATGCAGCTCAGCCCCTGGTTCCCGATCGACGTCAATGCGGACACCTTCGTCGGCGTCGCCGTCGCCGCGCTGTTCCTGCCGCCGGTGTATGCCCTGGCCGGGCTGTACCCGGGGTATGGACAGACGAGCGTCGAGCGGCTGCGCAAGCGGATCACCGTCACGGCCCTGTCCTTCGGCGCGATGATCCTGTTCGACCGGATGGCGCAGGACGACCAATGGTCGCGCGGCATCCTGCTGGGCGCCGCCGCGTTATCGCTGGCCTTCATCCCGGTCTGGGATTCCATCGCCCGGCGCATCCTGATCCGCCGCGGGTGGTGGGGCGAGGCGGTGGTCGTCCTGGGGCCGGAGGCACGGCGGCGCCCCGTGGTGGACGCCCTGACGCGGCACCGGGAGCTGGGCTGGGTGCCGGTGGCCGAGGGTGACATGCCGGGGCCGACGGAACCGCCGGTCCGCGGCGTGGCGACGGCCGTGGTGGTGCTGCCCGACCGCGGCATCGGCGATTCCTCCATGGCCGACGACCTGCCGTACCGGCGGGTGGTGCTCGTCCCCGCCATGGACGAGGTGCAGAGCCTGTGGGTGTCCGTGCGCGACCTCGGCACCCATCTCGGGCTCGAAACGCAGCGCAACCTGCTGATCCCGGCCAACCAGGTCATCAAGCGCACGCTCGACCTGACGGTCGGCGGCGTGGCGCTGCTGCTGTCCATCCCGGTGATCGCGGCATGCGCGTTGCTGGTCACCATGATGGCGCCCGGCCCGATCTTCTACACGCAGGTCCGGCTGGGCCGCGGCGGCCGGCCCTTCCGCCTGTGGAAGCTGCGCACCATGGTGCCGGGCGCGGACACCATGCTGAACGCTGTGATCGACGGTTCGGACGAGGCGCGCGCCGACTGGAACCAGTCCATGAAGATCCGCAACGACCCGCGGATCATCCCCGTCCTGGGGCACGCCATGCGCCGCTTCAGCATCGACGAGCTGCCGCAGTTCTGGAACGTGCTGCGCGGCGACATGAGCCTTGTCGGGCCGCGGCCGCTGCCGTCCTACCACGTGGCGCGGCTCGACCCGGCGGCCGACCGCATGCGGCGGCGCGTCCGGCCGGGCATCACCGGCCTGTGGCAGGTGTCGGGGCGCAGCGCCGCCAGCCTGTCCGACCAGCAGCGCATGGACATCTATTACGTGCGCAACTGGTCGCTGTGGCTCGACCTGCACATCCTGGCGCGCACGCTGGTGGTGGTGGTGACGGGCAAGGGCGCCTGGTAAGGAACGCCGGAAAGCACGCCGGACAAGGCACGCCGGGTGAGGGCAGGGCGGGCGCCCGCCATTGACACATCTTGTAACTTCAAATCAAATTGGCGGCATGCCATAATGCATGCACGCCAATGCCTTATCCGCCCAGGAGGAATGATGCTCGAGTCGCTGACGATTAATGACTTCGCCGACAAGATCGGCCAGTCGTTCAAGATCAGGTTCGAGGAGAATGTCGAAGTTGACTTGACGCTGTCGAAGGTCGAGCCGGGCAAGCACAAGACGCCGGGCACGATGCGCGAGCCGTTTTCGTTGATCTTCAATGGTCCGGAAGACCTGCGGCTGTCGCAGGGAGCCTTCCCGCTGGAAAACGAGGCGCTGGGCAACCTGCCCATCTTCATGGTGCCGGTCGGCCAGAACGCCGACGGCACCATCATGTATCAGGCGATCTTTTCCTGAGCGGAAAAGGGAAGGGGCGGCCCGCCTACGGGCCGGGCCGCCACTCCATCAGAACGTAGACGCCCTTCTCCTCGACCGGCGTGAAGCCCAGCCGGTCGTACAGGCGCCGCGCCGGGTTGAACACCTCGACGTTGATCGACACGCGCGTGCCGGCGTCCCGGCCCAGGTCGAACACGGCCCGGACCAAATCGCTGCCCAGCCCCTTGCCGCGCCAGTCGGGCAGGAACGAGATGTCGACGATGCGCAGGTCGTTGGCGGTCTGCAGCAGGTACAGGCGGCCGACCGGAAGGCCGTCCACCTCGACGATGCCGAAGGCGGCGTCGTAGTAGAACTTGCGGTAATGCGTGGTCTGGAGGGCGAACTGCTGCTCCAGGAAGGCGACCTTGTGCTCGTTGGGCCAGCCGGTCGGCGCCAACTCCTCCCAGCGGACGGAAATGTAGAGGCGACGGAGGAAGCTTTCGTCCTCCTCCGTCGCCTGGCGCAGGCTCAGGCCGAGGGCCGCGAGGCGTTCCGGCACGGCCGGAAGGCGCGACGCGGTCGGCACGGGCGTTCCGCCGTCCATCATCAGTCGCGGACCGGGTATTCGCCGTACAGGGAGATGCAGTAGTTCAGCGCCAGGAACGGCTGGCGGTTCTCATGCCCCTGGACCACGCCGTTGATGCCGCCGTAATAGGGCGCCAGCGTGTTGACGTTCATGTTGGCGCTGGGCGTGCCCGCCGTTGACGAATAGCCGGGATTGTACCCGGTTGCCGTCGCCACACGGCTGATCAGCGTCGTCGCCGACGGCGTGTCGGTCATGGCCGTGTTTGCTACGCCGACGCCGCCGGTCACCGTATGGTTGTGGCTCGGCGTCTGCAGCGCGTTCAGCGTCACCGTCGCGGTGCCGAACGGATTATTGTACACGCGGGCGGTCAGCCCCGTGCCCTGGCCCTGGTGGACGATGGCATAGCCCTGCAGGTTGGGCATCGCGAAGGTGTTCTGGCTGGCGTTGCCGCCGAACAGGTTGCCGATGATCGACCAGAGCGCCTGGTTCTGGTAGGTGCTCATGAGCCCGCCGTCGCACGCCGCCCAGCCGTACGGAGTCCAGTTGAAGGCGAGACCGCGGATCTCACCGATGAAAGCGTCTGCCATAGTGCAATCTCCTCAACGAATGTCGGTCAGTCGCGCGTCGGATAGGTACCCATCAGGGCGATGATGTAGGTCAGCACTTGGCACGGCATGGTATTGGCGTGCGCTTGGTTGCTGCCGACAGTACTGACGGCGTCGCTGTCGAACTGGACCTTCTTCAGGTTGGTCGCATTGTTCGCCGTGTACACCTTGGCGCCCCCCGTCGGCTTCCCGTAGTAGTTGTTGACGGGCGTCGTCACGGCCGGGGTGGGAGAGGTGCTGACCTGGAAGTTGTGCGTGTGCGCAGGCATCTGCGCCTCGGCCAGCGTCACGGTTTCCGTACCGCCGGTCTGCCCAAAGGCGTAGTTGGACAGCCCCGTCCCCTGGCCGACGCCGACCACGACGCGGCCGCGCAGGTCCGGAAGATTGAAAGTGTTGACGCCGTCACCGCCGAACGTCGTGCCGATGAGGGAGAACAGCGCCTGATTCTGTTGCAGGTTCACCGACTGGCCGTTGCACATCGCCCAGTACATCGGCGCGTAATTGCCGGCAAAGATCCGGATCTCGCCGATAAAATTGTCGCTCATATATCGTCTCCTGTCGATCTCAGCGGGCGGCGGTCAGTCGCGCGACGGATAAATGCCGATGGTGGCGATCATGTAGTTCAGCGTGATGTACGGCTGGATGTTCGGGTGCCCCGCACCGCTGCCAGACACGGAAACGGTCTGCGGATCGATGGTGGTCAGGGTGGCGCCCACCGCGTCGAAGACATTCGGCGGCTGGTAGGTGGTTCCACTGACGACGGTCGGCTGCGTCACCGCCGTCAAGGCCGTCGTCAGCGGAATCACGTTGGCCGGGCCATTCACGACGCCAAAGGTGTGCTGGTGCGAGGGCACCTGCGTCTGCGTCAGGGTCACCTGCTCGGCACCGCCCTGGGCGCCGACCAGGAACTGCGAGTTGACAGCATAATTGTTGAAGTTGCGGTGCACCGGCACGCGGCCGCGCAGGTCCGGCACGGCGAAGGTGGTCTTGCCGTCGCCGCCATAGAGCGTGCCGATCAGGCTGTACAGGGCAATGTTCTGCTGGATGTTCAGCAGCCGGCCATCACACTGCACCCAGCCGTTCGGCGCCCAATTGAAGGGCAGCAGCCTAATTTCGCCAACAAAATTATCCACGGGGGCCTCCCTCTGCGATCGTCAGCCGAACGCCCGCATGCGCGGGTATAGGACGTTCGGCGTGGGTAGGAGACCAGCGCAACCGGGAATAAGTCCAGAGAATTTTATCGACATATTGTGTCATGGGCCGAACCGTTGAGGGGCATACAGCGGCATAGCCGGTTCAGCATCCGGGGATGGCGGCAGTAGGCGCTTTTTCTCGCGCGGGGACGCCTTCCGGAGGGTGAGCCGCACCGTGCCACGGCGAATCCGAAACGAGGGCTTTTCTCGCTCCGCGAGCATGCCTATAATGGCGTTCACGCACTTCCGGGGTGCCGCGCGCTGGCACGCCGCCGGAACCAGCGGCCCCACCATGCCAGGATTCCAGGAGGCTACAGGCTATGGGCAGCCACGACACCACCCGCAGCAACGATTCCGCGGCGGCGTCACGCACTCGGCGCGCTTGGCACCGGCCGCAGCTTCGGCAGGAGCCGATTGCGGCGCTCACGCAGTCGACCTCCAATTCTACGGTTGACGAAGCGCAGCCGGCTTCGTCAAAGACCTCGTGAGCCGGCTGAACAGCCGGTTGCCGGCCGACACCCGGTCCACGAGACGTTCCCAAGCATGAGTGAGTTTGCGGGATGGGTGCAGCTGCTCCCGGGCGGGCCGTTGGATCGGGTGCAGACCATCCTCGAAGCACGGGTCGGCGAAGATGCCCGGCCAAGCGGCGTTTGGCGTGGGTCATCCGGCGTCATCGTTCACCGACAAACCGTCCACGTCCCCGAAGACCGGCTTGAATCGCAGCCTGCGGCTGGGGCCGGCGGCCGGATGGTGCTGGCCTTCGACGGGCGGATCGACAACCGGGACGATGTCGTCGCCGCGTTGGGCCTGCCGCCACGGGATTTGCCGGAATCCAGTATCGTGCTTGCGGCTGTCGAGCGCTGGGGTGAAGCCGCTCCCCATCGGTTGATCGGTGATTTCGCCTATGCCGTCTGGGATTCCAGGGCGCGGCGTCTGATCCTGACGGTCGACCAGGGGGGCTGCCGTACCCTTTATTTCCATGCAGCCGATGGCGCCGTCGCCTTCGCGACCTCCATGGGCACGCTTCTTGCGCTGCCCGGCGTACCGCGGCGTCTGGACGAGGGGTTGCTGGCCGAGCATCTGATCCAGTGCCACCGGAACGACGACCGTACGGAATGGCAGGGCATCCAGCGCATCCCGGCCGGTTCGCAAGGGGTGTTCGGCGATGGTTCGCACCGCGTCGAGGCATGGTGGCGCTTCGACCCCGCGCGCCGCATCCGTCTGGCGCGGGACCAGGACTACGTCGACGCCGCCCGCGACCTGCTGGACCAAGCCGTTGCCTGCCGTTTGAGGTCGGCAACCCCCATCGTCGCCAGCCTTAGCGGCGGGCTGGACAGTTCCGCCGTCGTGGCCACCGCGGTCAACCGATTTGCTCCGCAGGGGCTGGACACCCTGACCATAACGCCGCCGCACGATGCGCCGCCGATGCCGTGGGAAGGCCGTTACCACGACGAGCGTCCCTTCGTGGAAGCCATTGGCCGCCGATACCCCAATCTTCGTCTTCACTTTGCGCATAGCGATGCGGAACAGCGGGGGGTGTCGGAAAGTGTGGAGTTTCTGGAGCGCAACGCTCTCATGGTGCATTGGGGCTTCAGCAAGGAAGGCGACGGGCCAATTCTGGAACTGATGCGATCGCTGGGATCGACGGTGCATTTGGGGGGAATGGCGGGCAATCACCTCCTGTCGTGGGACGGGATCGCCGGTCTGGGCGGCATGCTCGACGACGGCCGGTATCTCGCCTTCGCCGGGGAGGTGCGAGCGCTCGCCGCCGTGACCGGCCGATCACTGCTCCGGACGGCCTGGGGAGGCGGAGTGCGGCAGCGGTCCCCCCGCTTCCTGCGCCGCGGCGTCGACTGGCTGAAAGGGCGGCCGGCAACGCCGTACTTCGCCTATTCCATCGCCAATCCCGTCTTTCTAGCGGACGTGAACGTCATGGAGCGGCTCGGCGACCAGCCGATTCTTCCGGGCTTCGATAGCCGGTTCGACAGCCGGGCCCTTCGCATGCGTGCGATGGAGACGCGCTTTCGCCTGCTGGAGCGCGCGCGCAGCCGAGGCCGGACCATCGGCATCGAGGTTCGGTCGCCGTTGGCCGACACGCGCCTGTTGGAGTTCTGTCTGGCGATACCGGACGATCAATATCTACGCAACGGCACAACCCGTTGGCTCGCGAGACGGGTGCTTGCCGACCGGCTGCCCGCCGAAGTCGTGAGCAATCCATTGCGCGGCGCCCAGGACCAGCACTGGTTCCGGCGGATGACGTTGCGGCGGGCGGAGTTCGTCGAGCGGGTGGAAGCCATGGCCGCGTCGCCGCTCGCCAACCGCGTTCTGGACATTCCCCGCATTCGAAAACTGATTCAGGAATGGCCGGCGGACGCCGCCGCCGCCAACCGGCGGTGGTACGACTTCCATACGTTGCTTCCGCATGCCGTCAACGTCGGCAGTTTCCTGCGCTGGGCGGAGAGCCGCAGCCGCTAGGGGCGGTGCTACAGGTATCCCAGCAGCGCCATCACGCGTCCATGCTCGCGCTCGACCCGCCTCGCCTGTTCGGCGGACAGCGTGTCGCGCCAGCCGCCTGCCTCGCCACGGCGGAAGAAAGGGCGGGACGCATTGAAATTCTCCCGAAAGCCGTGTCGATCCTCCTGGCCACGCAGGACGCCGAAGCGTGTCGCCGCCGCCGTTCGCGCCAGTAGGCCGGGGTCGGCAGCCCAGCCGACGTACGCGGCGACGCGGGCGAGGGCGCCTTCGGTATCGGCCAGCATGTCCTCATAGCGCAGCAGCAGGGGCACCGGGCCGGGAGCGTCGAGCCAGCTCTCCACGTGCCCGCTCCAGCTCAGCAGCTTTTGTGGGAGCTGGATGCCGAGGCGCGTCCAGCCCTTTGCCAGTTCGTTCCCGTGGTCCGCCATTTTCGCGATGGCCGCATCCAGCGACAGATCATAGAAGTGCGCGTAGGACACCGCGACGTCCCGCGGGTCGCGAACGATGTACAGTGCGCCCAGCGTCACCGCGGGCGGGAACAGCGGTTCGCCCAGCGGCGTCAGCGTCCAGGCGTCATGGACCTTCCGGAACAGCGGCTCCGGCGTGGCGCGCGCCTGGGCTTCCAGGAGCCGGGGGCGCAGGCTGGCGACCTCCGTCGGCGTCAGATCCGACGATTCGACGTCCAGCAGCGCATCGAAGGCGCGCCGGTCGGCGGCGACGGGCGCGAACCGCGACGCCACCGCGAAATCCACCGCATCGCCACCGTTCTGCAGGCAGTGCATGGCAAGGCGCAGCCACGTGTTGCCGGACTTGGGGTAGGAGACGAGCCAGTAGAAACCGGCCATCACGGCCCTTCCCGCGCTGGACCGTGCCGTCCGATGATCGCACGCACCTCGTCGTCAAGGCGGTCCAGGCCGGGGGTGCGCTGCCACGTCCAATGCTCCCGCACTCCTCCCGCCACGCGCAGGGCCACTGCAAGCGCCCGCGCGTCGTCGCCGAGGAGGGTGGCCATCAGACGCCGCCGATAGACGGCCTCCATCAGCCGTTCCACGGCCTTCATGCCCCGCTGGGGCGCGTGTCCCTCGTACTGCGGGGCGGCGACGACGCTCATATGGTACACGGCGTCCAGGGGCAGCGGCTCCGGCCAGAACGCGTCATCCAGGGGCTGGAGGAACTTGTCCAGCCCGGCGCGGGTCCGCTCCAGGCCCTCCACGGGAAGGCGAAGGCCATCCATGGCGTCGCGCCACAGCTTCAGACGAGGAAAGGCGGGCAGGACAACGGGGCCGCCCGGCGCGTTGGGGTCGATCACCGTCACGTCGTCGGCCAGGACGGCGCAGCCGGCCCGCACGAAACCGGCGGCCAGGGTCGATTTGCCCACCCCCGACGGCCCGGCGAAGGCGATTGCCCGACCGCCAATGCGCACGCAACTCGCGTGCAGCGGCAGCAAGCCGCGCCGGAAGCAGAGAATGGCGAACACGGTGCCGAACAGGAACGCGCGCACGGCCGGCGCCGTCCGCCCGGCCGCCGGATCGACGTCGACTGTCACCTCTCGTCCCGCCGGGTCCACGTGATAGGCGGCGACGCCGGGAATGGCGAACCGGCAGGAGCCATCGGTGGCCACCTGCAGCAGGGTTCCGTCGAGCACGGGCGCATCCGGCCGGCCGGGCACGTCGCCCAGGCGGATCACCACGTCCGGCGCGCGATCGTCGCCGTGCCAGGGCAGCAGGTCGGGCAGGGGAAGGTCGGCGGCGACCTTCAGCCCGCACAGCACGTGCAGGGTGGTCATGCCGCGAAGACCGCGATGGGCGTGAATCGTTCCCGGCCGGGCGCGCCGGTGACCACGGCGCCGCCGCTGACGCTCCAGGCGTGCGCGTCGAGAGCCCCGGCGGCGTTCTTGGCCATGCCGAAATGCACGGTGACGGGCAGGGCGCGGCGGCGCAGCATGAGGGTGCAGGCGATCGCCTGCTGGAGGCAGACGGCGCGGAAGGGCAGGTGCCGGGCGGCGCGGGCGACGGCGGCGCCCACGGCAGGGGCGGTCGTGCCGGCCTCCGGCGCCGGCGCGTCCTGCCGGGCCGCCGCGGTGCCGGTCCGGGCGTTCAGGCCGGCCAGCCGCATGGCCGTGGCGAAGGGCAGCAGCGCCAGCAGGGCGCTCGCCAGCGCCAGCGTGGCGGCGGCTTCGGCCAGCAGGCGGCGCTCCGCACCGGGCAGTGCCAGGAATCGCGCCGGGTATCGCGCCAGCCGCCGCATCAGCCGACCGTGACCAGCCCGTTGGCCGCCATATCGGACAGCAGGGCGATGACGTCGCGCTCGATCACGGCGGGGTCGCCGTCATAGTCGTCGGCCAGGGAAGCGGCGAGGGCGGCGATGCCGACCGGCTCCTCCAGGCGGCGCCAGACGTCACTGCCGATGTCGTCCAGGCCGAAGTAGCAGCCTTTCTCGATGCTCATCAGAACGGCTTCGCCGTCGACCTCGGCCGAGAGCACGTCCGTGACGCGCTGCACCCGGGCGGAACGGTCGAGGATCGGGGCGGCGGGCGTGGTCATCGCGTGCAATCGGTTCGGTTGTGGGAAACCCAATAATCTCAAGCGCGTGGTGGCGGTGTCAAGGCGCGCGACGCGGCTTCCGGTGATCCTTATGGTTTGCCGGGCGGTTCGCCGGCATCGTCACGCTCCGCGCGGTGATGCGGAACAATGTCGTGCCGTCCGGCGAACCATAATGATTGCATCTCAGGCTGGTGGGGTGTTCGAGAAAATCCATTTGGTTTTGAGCTGCACCCGACTTATCCTGCATGCCCTGTCGGCCGTCGGCGGGGCCAGTCCAGAGGTTGTGGCAGAGGATATCCGCGATACGCTTATTGCTTCATGTGATTGTATTGTGGGCCGTCGACGGCGGTGTCGGAACCCGCGGTGCTTTGACGGCGTGTGTCTTTTGTCAGCTTTGTCATTGATTAAGAGGCTGTTCAATGTCGGTGCACTTTGGTTTCAGGCCCGGAAAGCGTCCGCCACCGCAACCGGAACTGCCGGTCTACAGTCTGATCACGATCGTGCGCAACGCCGCGGGCACCTTGGAGCGGATGCTGCAAAGCGTGGAGCGGCAAGCATACCCGGCCATCGAGTACATCGTGGTCGATGCGGGATCGACCGACGGGACGGTGGAGATCCTGCGACGATACGAGCATCTGATCAGCCGCTGGTGCTCGGAACCGGACGGCGGCCATGCCGACGGCGCCAACAAGGGCGTGCGGGAGGCCACCGGGCGCTTCATCGGTTTCGTGTATGCGGACGATACCCTGACGGACGATTTCGTCGAGAAGACCGTCGGCGTCCTGTCCAAGGGAACCCACGACTTCGTGTTTGGCGACATGAACCTGTTCAAGGACGGGGAATTCGCGTTCACGCTTTTCGGCGACCCAAACTACAAATCGAAAATCGGCGACCGGGTGCCGGTGATGAACTTCCCGACCGTGTCCGCCTGCGCCCACGTCTACCAGAAGGTCGGCCTGTACGACACGAACTACAAGGTGGCGCCGGACAACGACTGGCTGATCCGTACCCATCGGGCGGGATTCGAGGGGGTGTACGACCCGGGCGTCGTCTACAATTTCAGCTTCGGCGGGCATTCCACGAAGCACACCAGCCGGATCTACATCGAAACGGCGCGGTCCGCCATCCGGCATGGCGGCAACCCGGTGAAGGCGTGGGGCTTCGCCAGCGCTCGGATCGCTTTTCACACGCTCGATGCCGTGCTGCGGAATGCGGTGTCGGTGTCCACCTATGTCCGCATCCGTGCCATCCGCAAATCGATAACCGGCTGATCCAGGCCAGCCGCCCTTCCTCGCTCTGTTATTTCCATAATGCGTCTTATGCGACTAGGCTTTTCAGAGCACGGCGCCCTGGGGTAAGGTCGGGGCTACCCCATTCCCTTGCCCGACCGGATCCATGGCCCGCAACATCGACCGCCTGATCGACATCATGGCCCGCCTGCGCGACCCCGAGCGCGGATGCCCCTGGGACCTGGAGCAGACCTACCGCACCATCGCGCCGCACACGATCGAGGAGGCCTACGAGGTCGCCGACGCCATCGAGAAGGACGACAAGGCCGCCCTGAAGGAGGAACTGGGCGACCTGCTCTTCCAGGTCGTCTACTACAGCCAGTTCGCGCGCGAGGAAGGCCTGTTCGACTTCGACGAGGTGGCCGGCGTCATCGCCGACAAGATGATCCGCCGCCATCCGCACGTCTTCGGCGCCGACGAAATCAAGACGGCCGAACATCAGACCTCGCGCTGGGAGGAGCACAAGGCGGCCGAGCGCGCCGCCAAGGCCGCCGCCGAGGGGCGGCACCCGCCGTCGGCCCTGGACGGCGTCATCGCCGGGCTCCCTGCCCTCACCCGCGCCTTGAAGCTGCAAAAGCGCGCCGCGCGCGTCGGCTTCGACTGGACCGATGCCCGCGACATCCTCGACAAGATCGAGGAGGAAGTCGGCGAACTGCGCGCCGAGATGGACGCCGGCACAACGGCGCAGGAGCGCATCGCCGGCGAGTTGGGCGACCTGCTGTTCGCGTTGGTCAACCTCGCCCGCCGCCTGGACGTCGACCCGGAAACGGCCCTGCGCGGCACCAACGCCAAGTTCGAGCGCCGCTTTCACCGGATCGAACAAGTCCTTGGCGAGCAAGGAAAAAAGCCGGAGGACGCGACGCTCGACGAGATGGAGGCGATCTGGCAGCAGGCCAAGCGGGAGGAACCCGGCCGCTAGCCGACCAGCTGCTTCCGCACCGCGTGCCAGCTCGCCTCGTCCGGCGCCATCAGCAGGCTGCCGCCGGTCAGCGCCGGCCGGTAGGGCGTGCCATCCACCAGCGCGGAATGGCCGCCGGCCTCGGTGTGGAGCAGCACGCCCGCCGCGTGGTCCCACGGCATCAGCCGGTGGTAGAGCGAGAAGTGCGTTTCCCCGCTGATCAGGCACAGGTACTCGTGCGCCGCGCTCAACAGGCTGACGTGGCCGCCCATGCCCGCCAGCCCCGCCTTGATCCGCTGTCCCGTCTCCTCGGGGCAGAACCACATCGACGCGGCGCCGCGCATGGCGTTCAGCGGCGCCGGCGCGGCCACACGCAGGCGCCGGCCGTCCATCCAGGCGCCCTCGCCCACCGCCGCCACCGCCGTCCGCCGGCCGCACGGGTCGTGGATCCAGCCGGCCACCGTCCGCCCGCCCTGCACCAGCGCCACGATCACCGCGAAGGCCGGGCGCCCGGCGGCGAAATTGAGCGTGCCGTCGACCGGGTCGATCACCCACACCGGCGCGTCGCCCGACAGCCGGTCGAGCACGGCGGGATCGGCGGAGGCCGCCTCCTCGCCCACCACGACGCTGCCCGGCAGCAGGCCGGCCAGGCGCGGCGTCAGCGCCCGCTCGGCCGCCTCGTCGGCGACGGTGACGAGATCGGTGGGGCCGGTCTTCTCGCGCACCTGCCCTTCGGCAAGCTGGCGGAAATAGGGAAGAATGTCGGTTTCCGCGACCTCCCGGATGACGGAGGAGACGCGGTCGAGGTCGGGGATCACGATGCCAGTCACGGGGCGGGTCAAGGGGCGGGTCACGGCTTCGACGGGGCCTTCTTGTTCAGCGGTTCGATCTGGAGCGTGGTGCTGCCGTCCTTGGGCGGCGTCGGCAGCGTCACCTTGCCCTGCAAACCGGCTTCCTTCAGCGCCTTGACCAGCGCGTCGTAGGTGGCCTGGTCGGCTTCCGGGTTCGCGGCGGGCGGCACACCGCCATAATTGCCGCCGGGCTGCGCCGGTTCCCGGGGCGCCTTCGGATCGGGCGGCCGCGGCGGCTCGCCGGCCTTGGCCGTGTCCTTCTTCGGTTCTTCCGGCGGCGGGGGCGGCGGCTTCCAGTCGCGGAAGCAGTCGATGAAGGCGGCGTCCTTGCACTCCTTCAGCAGCGCGGCCGGATCCGGCGCGGTCACCACCGGCCCGACCGGGGCCTGCGGCATCTCGGTCGGCGTCGGCGGCAGCGGCGGTTCCGGCGGCACGTCGGACGCCTCGTCTTGGGCGAACGCCGGCCACG
>NZ_DASPMG010000341.1:0-3616 GCF_035627195.1 Azospirillum sp. | reverse complement strand
CGGCATTGGGTCGGGCGACATCGCCACCATCACCGGCAACGTCAACTTCATCACGGCGGGGCACCTGACGGGCGTTGCAAAATGACCCTGCCCCACCGATAATATTCCTACCGCCCACCGCCTTCGTTCCGGCACCGACAGGTCGGCGGAACGAGGCTCGGGAATGCAACAACCTGCCCCAAAGCGTTGCACGGCGTTGCATCCGGTTACATTTGACGGGGTCCAGGGGCCTCTGGCATGACGGAGGCGCTGCTCCCGCCCAACGTCGCCGGCTGGTTCCGCTCGCGCGGCTGGGCGCCGCACGCCCACCAGCTGGCCATGGTGGAGGCGGCCAATGCGGGCGAGTCCGCCCTGCTGATCGCCCCCACCGGCGGCGGCAAGACGCTGGCCGGCTTCCTGCCCTCCCTGATCGAGTTGGGGGAGCGCCCGAGAGAGGGGCTCCACACCCTCTACATCTCCCCCCTCAAGGCCCTGGCGGTGGACGTCCAGCGCAACCTGGAGGACCCGGTGGCCGAGATGCGGCTGCCGATCCGGACGGAGACGCGCACCGGCGACACCCCGGAATCCAAGCGGCGGCGCCAGCGCGCCCACCCGCCGCAGATCCTGATGACGACGCCGGAGAGCTTGGCGCTGCTGCTCTCCTACGCCGACGCGGCCGACATCTTCCGCCCCCTGCGCTGCGTCATCGTGGACGAGCTGCACGCGCTGGCCGGCACCAAGCGCGGCGACCTGCTGGCGCTGGGGCTGGCGCGGCTGGCCCGTCTGGCGCCGGGGTGCCGGCGGGTCGGGCTGTCGGCCACGGTGGCGGACCCGGACGCGCTGCTGGCGTGGCTGTCGCGCACCGGCCGCGCCGACGGGGGTGACGTGCGCCTCGTGCAGGGCCGGGCCGGCGCCACGGCGGAGGTGGAGATCCTCGACAGCCGCGAACGCCTGCCCTGGGCCGGCCACATGGCGACGCACGCGCTCGGCGAGATCTACGAGCGCATCCGGCGCCACCGCACCACGCTCCTCTTCGTCAACACCCGCGCCCAGGCGGAGCTGGTGTTCCAGGCGCTGTGGCGGGTCAACGACGACAACCTGCCCATCGCCCTCCACCACGGCTCCCTGGCGGTCGAGCAGCGCCGCAAGGTGGAGGCGGCGATGGCGCGCGGCGCCTTGCGGGCGGTGGTAGCCACCTCCTCCCTCGACCTCGGCATCGACTGGGCGGCGGTGGACCTCGTGGTGCAGATCGGCGCGCCGAAGGGGGCCAGCCGGCTGGTCCAGCGCATCGGCCGCGCCAACCACCGGCTGGACGAGCCGAGCCGCGCCCTGCTGGTCCCCGCCAACCGGTTCGAGGTGCTGGAGTGCCGCGCCGCCGTGGACGCCGTGCGCGAGCACTCCCTGGACGGCGAGCGGCCGCGCCCCGGCGGGCTGGACGTGCTGGCGCAGCACATCCTGGGCATGGCCTGCGCCGAGCCGTTCGACCCGGCCGATCTCTACGACGAGGTGGTCACCGCCGCCCCCTACGCCGATCTGCCGCGCGACGAGTTCGACGACGTCGTGGATTTCGTGGCGACCGGCGGCTACGCGCTCGGCAACTACGACCGCTTCCACCGGCTGGTGGCGGGCGAGGACGGGCGGATGCGGGTGGCCGACCTGCGCGTGGCGCGCCAGTACCGCCTGAACGTCGGCACCATCGTGCAGGAGGCGATGCTGCGCGTGCGCCTGAACCGCGGCCCCGTCCTGGGCGAGGTGGAGGAGTATTTCGTGCAGGGCCTGACGGCCGGCGACACCTTCGTCTTCGCCGGACAGGTGCTGAAGTTCTTAGGGATTCGCGAGATGGAGGTGCAGGTCGCCAAGGGCGGCACGGGGGAACCGAAGGTGCCCGCCTACGCCGGCGGCCGGCTGCCGCTCACCACCCAACTGGCGGCGCGGGTGCGCGCCATCCTGGCCGACCCGCGCGGCTGGACCGGCCTGCCCGACGACGTGCAGGAATGGCTGCGGCTGCAGCGCTGGCGCTCGGTCCTGCCCTCAAGGGACGGGCTGCTGGTCGAGACCTTCCCGCACAAGGGTAAGCGCTTCCTGGTCGCCTACGCCTTCGAGGGGCGCAACGCGCACCAGACGCTGGGCATGCTGCTGACCCGGCGGATGGAGCGCATGGGCCTCGGCCCCCTGGGCTTCGTCGCCACCGACTACGTGCTGGCCGTCTGGTCGCTGCGCTCCCCCGCCGACATGGCGGACCTGTTCGCCCAGGACATGCTGGGCGACGACCTGGAGGCATGGATGGACGAATCCTCCATGCTGCGGCGGACCTTCCGCAACGTGGCGCTGATCACCGGCGTCATCGACCGCCGCCATCCGGGGCAGGAGAAGACGGGGCGGCAGGTCACCTTCTCCTCCGACCTGATCTACGACGTGCTGCGCAAGCACGACCCCGGCCACGTCCTGCTGCGCGCCACCAGGGCGGACGCGGCCGGCGGATTGACGGACGTGCGGCGCCTGTCGGACTTCCTGGCCCGCATCACGGGGCGCATCACGCACAAGGACCTGGACCGCATCTCGCCGCTGGCCGTGCCGGTGATCCTGGAGATTGGCCGTGAATCCGTCGCCGGCTCCGCCACAGACGAACTGCTGGAACAGGCCGCGGCCGAGCTGGTGGCCGAGGCGATGCCGGAACTGGGCGGCGGCGACGCCGGCCAGGGGCGGCTGTTGCTGTGAGAACGGCGGCATGCCTTCCCGGGCGTGGACGGGCGGCCCTGCTTTGGAGTAATCCGGCGCCGTATGGCGTGTCGTTTGGAGTTGTTAGGCCATGGCGCTCAAGGTGCGTGAGGACTTTCGCACCCTCACCGGTCCGGAAAAGGCGGCCATTCTGATGCTGGCGCTGGGCGAGGAGCACGCGGCCAAGCTCTTCGGCATGATGGACGACGAGGAGATCAGGGAGCTGTCCCAGGTAATGGCGAACCTGGGTTCGGTCTCCGCCAACCTGATCGAGCGCCTGTTCGTCGAGTTCGCCGAGCAGATGTCGGCCACTGGCTCGCTGGTCGGCACCTTCGACAGCACGGAACGGCTGCTGCTGAAGACGCTGCCCAAGGACAAGGTCGACTCCATCATGGAGGAGATCCGTGGTCCGGCCGGCCGCACCATGTGGGACAAACTGGGCAACGTGTCGGAAGCGGTGCTCGCCAACTACCTGAAGAACGAATACCCGCAGACGGTGGCCGTGGTGCTCTCGAAGATCCGCCCCGACCACGCGGGGCGCGTGCTGACGCTGCTGCCCGAGAGCTTCGCCATGGAGGTCATCATGCGCATGCTGCGCATGGAGGCGGTGCAGAAGGAGGTGCTGGACGACATCGAGCGCACGCTGCGCACCGAGTTCATGACCAACCTCGCCCGCACCAGCCGCCGCGACGCGCACGAGATGCTGGCGGAGATCTTCAACAACCTGGACCGCACGACCGAGCACCGCTTCATGGCGGCGCTGGAGGAGCGCAACCGTGACAGCGCCGAGCGCATCAAGGCGCTGATGTTCACCTTCGAGGACCTGTCCAAGCTCGACCCGTCCGGCGTGCAGACGCTGCTGCGCAACGTCGACAAGGCCAAGCTGGCCACCGCGCTGAAGGGTGCGTCGGAGACGCTG